>JAJFJH010000329.1 GCA_021774155.1 Nitrosomonas sp. | reverse complement strand
CTAACCATCAAGGCAGCAAGACCATTTTCAGTCGACGGGTAGCTACCCAAATCTAAACGATACTGATGCAATGATTTTTCCAACGCATCTATTTGAGCCTGAGCCATGCGGATTTCAGACTTCCCAACCTGGGAAAAATATTTTGGTCCAACATAAGCTGCTAATAAACCAATAATAACCATTACAACCAACAATTCTAATAACGTAAAGCCACGTGCATTTTGTATATATCGTTGTGTCTGCCAACGTATCATTTTTAACCTCTTAGACTAATATTAATACCACCACGGTATATATTTCTTACCAATATAAACTATTTATATGATAGAAATATTTTTAGATATAAATTATAAGAGAAGTTTAGGCATATTACATAATTTATAATCATTCAATTGACTTGATAATATCAACAAAAACAGGCCTTTTTAGAGAGCCTATCTGCGCAAAATAGCCCACCATCGACCCATATTAAGCAAAGTCATCAGCGAAGCAGAAACATAAGTCAAAGCCGCTGCTCCCAAAATACGCCGCGCATGAGGCGCATCACCATCTTTTAAAAAACCACCTTTCTCAAGCATCGGTAACGCACGTGAAAAGCTAGCATGCATCTCCATTGGCAACGTCACCAGATGCACCAAAGTTGCCGCGCCTATTGTTAACAAACCACCCGCCAAAAATAAAGCACCCGCGATGGGCGCTCGCGTAACAATTAAAACAATTGGCGCAAGCATTAAAATAGCCGCGCCGAATTTTTCAGCTGGTGCTGCCAATCTCACTAATTTAGTACGCAATCGCAGCGGCAAATAACCATCACGATCCTGAATCGCATGACCCACCTCATGTGCTGCAACCGTAATCGCCGTTAAAGACTTGCCATTAAATTTATCCGGCGTTAAGCGAACAACTTTCTCAATAGGATCATAATGGTCACCCACATCGGTTATTTCAACCTTAACCGACTGTAACTTTGCCCAATCAAGCAATATCCGCGCAAGCTCCGCCCCAGTACCGGGGTAGCGATCCTCAGGGTAACTATACTTCCTAAGCGTGTGCTTGACCCAATAAGAAGGGCCAACGATGAGTGCAACAATCAGAATAACGAGTATTAAATAGAACATCTATACAATTAAGTTTTCGTTAAAAACGTATTATAAATGATTGGTAATTAACGCGCGCCACTGTCTACATCAAGAAAACAGCAACCATACTGCCAGACTAAACAAAATTAGGCTGTGAGATTAGTCATATATTAAATAAGAAAGTTTCAATCCACGCGCCCGCGAGGGGCGCGACATGGGTTACTTGAATTTAAACACCATGCAATACCAGAGTGGTGCCGAGAATTACCAGCCGATTATTTGAATTAGCCATTAGTTGCCGTGAAAGACTTCACTCATCCACCCTACCAAACAATAACGACAAAAACTTCTCTCGTGTTTCTTTGGAGGCATCTCTAAACAGGACGTATGTCGCGTGTTCTTCTGGGTTTTCTCTGTCCATTTCGATGGCCCATAGTGGGGCGACGGTTGTTGGTAGATTAGAGTAGCGCACGTCAATTAACACATTGGGGTGTTCTGGTTGAACGGCAACCAGCCCGGCAGAGAAATTCATAAAACGTGAGATATCTTTGGCTAGGACTGATGTTTCTGATAATCCGGCCATGTCTCGCTCCAACACAAACTTCTCGATAGATTCGCCTTCATAGACATGCGGCTCTGAGAACAAACCAACCCGGATGGCGTCGACGTATAATCTGCCATCCACTTGATATATAGAGCGCCACAACACGAGATTCGCCAATGTTGGCTTTACCAATAAATTCTCTATTACGTGACCTCTCTCGCTTGCCAATGTTTGGGCAACGGTTTCTGCGCGTTGTAGTTGCGTCCAGCCAAACGTAAGATAAAGCACGGCTAGCATCAAGCCTATTCTGGCAGCAATCTTGGTATGTTTTATAAAGGCATAAAGTACTGCAAAAAGTAAAATTGTTGTAAAAACAGGATCAACAACCGAGATGATATTAAACGCAATGCGAGATTCATCCAGTGGCCAGAGTATGTGTGTGCCGTAGCTGGTAAAGGCGTCCAGCACACCACTAAACAAATAACCAAGGAATGCAAAGAGATATATCCGCCTAAAAGCTAATCGTTTGCGAACAAATGGCCAAAGGAGTAGCGCCGCAATCAATGCGCCAAATGGAACAAAAAATATGGAGTGGGTAAAGTGGCGGTGAAATTCAATGTTCAACAATGGGTCATTGGATGACTGAATCAAAATATCCGCATCGGCTAGTAAACCTGAGAAAAACCCAATGCCGGTTGCGAGTCGAACTTCTTTTTTTTGAGCGCCGGACTGTGCCATGGCGGAGCCAAGCAGACCTTGAGTGAGTAAGTCCATAATTTTTGTGATTGGTAAGCGAAAAGCTAGTTAATTTGTTTCTGCAGTCGTATCAAAACATATGGGCAAGAAATAATTATGCCTCTGAAACCTTTAGTTCTTTTAAGTCATTGATGATTTCCGCGGCATTACGTGAAGGACTGACTGAGAAATAAATCTTGGCAATTTTCCCTTGCGGATCAATCAAAAAAGTGTTGCGTTTTGCGGCCTTGACAAGGCCCAGATTAATGAGTGAATGATAGCGACGGGTTGTTTCACCTGTGTTATCTGCTAAAAGCGGAAACCGTAAATTAAATTTATTGGCAAAACTCGCATGACTATTGACATCATCCACGCTGATACCCACCACTTCAGCATCCAGTGCCGTAATGTTATCCAGGTCATCACGATAGGTGCATGCTTGCTTGGTGCAACCCGGCGTGTCATCTTTAGGATAAAAATACAACGCCAACCATTTACCTGAATAATCCGCTAACGTGTGGATCTTACCTGTCTGATCCGGCAATCTAAAATCTGGTGCGGTTTGCCCAACCTCAAGGGGCAGAGTCCCTGCATTTGCCTTCTTATGCCAGAAGTAAATAAGTATTGCTAATATGATTAATGTAGCTAGCCATTCCATGTGGCATTTCCTTTAATATATAACATTATTTTGCAGGCGTATGCGCCCAAAATCGCAACAGTATTGCGGCCAAAGCGGATAACCCGCAAGCAAATAAAAATGCTGCGCCTGCGTTTTGATAGTGCCAAATTAACCCGAAAATCAAACCCGCTGGGATTGCTGAAATGCCAATCACCAAATGGTACCAACCAAAAGCGGTGCCATGTTCACCCGTCTTGGCATAATCGCTAATGCGCGCGCGTTCTGCACCTTCACTCAGCCCGGTAAACAGACCATAGAAGATTACCGCCCACCAAAGTTCCGTGCTTTCTGTCACTTGGCTTAGCATCAGGAATGTGAGTGCAAATGCTACCCAGCCAACCAGCATTATAATCCTGCTCCCCAACAGATCCGCCAACTGCCCACCCCAAGTCGCGGTGATTGCCTTGCAAAAATTAAGTGCCGACCATAATAGCAACAACTCAACAACACCGACGCCTAATTGATGTCCCAACAGTAAAATAAACGTTTCTGAAACGCGTGCGAAGGTAAATAACGCTAATACCAAAAGATAGCGACGCATGGGCTTGGATAATACCGTCCAAGATAATGGCGGCAACACAACGGGTTGCTGTACGACTTGGGCTTTATCTTCTTTAATACCCACACCAACAAATAACACGGCAATAAAGCCCGGTACCGCAGACCACAAAATAACCTCAGTCAAACTTAAGTCCGACCATGCTAAGACCGCTGCCGCAGCCAAACCACCCGCAACAGCTCCGCCATTGTCCATGGCACGATGAAAACCGTAAGCATAGCCACGCATGTGAGACGGTGTGGCATCAGCCACTAGTGCGTCACGCGGTGCACTACGCAGTCCTTTTCCCACACGATCAATACTACGCAATACCAATAGTGTAAACCAGGAACCCGCCAAACCTAACAGGGGTCGAGCAATATTTGATAATGAGTAACCCGTCAGTGTTAATCCTTTACGACGACCATTCATCACATCTGAATGCCGCCCAGACCATAACTTGAGAAAACTTGCAATCGCTTCCGCCACACCCTCAATAAAACCTAATGCAATCGGACCAGCAGCCAAAACAGTCGCCAATAATATGGGAATAAGCGGAATAACAATATCGGATGCAAAATCATTAAAAAAACTGACAAAACCTAACACAATAACGGTTGGCGGAAGTTTCTTACTATTCATCAAGCCCGAGCCATGCGGTCGTTCTGACTTATTCATTACAAGTCATGTGTGTCACCAAATAATTATAGTAAAATGTTCGTTCAGTATACTGGCCCTGGTAGCTCAGTGGATAGAGCAACCCCCTCCTAAGGGGTAGGTCGCACGTTCGATTCGTGCTCGGGGCGCCAATCAAAACAATGAATTATTTATATTGGGGCTGCCCTAGTTAATCAACCCATTTCATCTTTAACCAGCTTGTAACCGAGCTTGCTCAATATTGCATGTGCAAACACTCATATTTGCCAATATCAAAAGTTATGTTGAACCTTAGCATTTATTAGCGGCTTGGTTAGTGATGAATGCCTTTTAATAACAACATTAGTCGGCACGATGAATAGCTTTTTGCTGCATATTGCTAACCCATCAAGTGCCTGAATATTTCGCTTTGAATGTCAGGTTTAGCAAGGTTCTTTCGTGCCGTTGTCATACGTGAATTTTTTATCGAGTCAGCCACACTTGCTGTAATTAGTACTTTTGTACAATTGTTTAATAAGTAACACAGGGCCAAACTATGCATCATTTGCGGCGAGTAGTTTTTTAATTCATGGTTCTTTCAGTTCCCATTGTTTAGAATCTAAAAAATAATGGGACTATTTGATCTTTTGATAAGCATTTCTTCTAACCCACTTCAGGCCATGCCAATCGAATTTAATCTCGATGGTATATTGCTTGGAAGCACTGAAACAGTGCCTGAGATAGAACCAGATTGCTTTCCGGGTAGTGTTTGCAAGCGCATATCTGGGATTAAGATAAAACTTCCTAAACCTGACTCAATCGTATCGTTCCCAAATGTCGCTAAGACACCGACACCTGGTGGCCCAGCACCCATTCCATACCCAAACGTTGGCGGGAGTACTGCCTTCACAACTGGAGAATTTACGACGCCTTCTGGTGAACTTGCAAAGGTGTCTGTTGGCAATATTTTGGATACAAATGACTTCGTGTCCTCCGACATTTTTGTGGAGTCCCCTTCTGGCTACATGTTGCCGTCTATATTGCTTATAGAGAAAGATGCAAATGGTCAATCGATTGAACGTGAATTAATTCTAAATTCCGCGTCAGCCCCCGAACCAGCAAGCTTCATGCTCTTGGCATTGGGTTTGACTTTATTAGCTGATACTAGGGATGGATTCTTCAGGGTGCTCAGAGGGCGACAATTAAACTAAATGAATTGTCCAAATACTCAATTACGCACTGTCAATAGTTATATTTCGCGCGAACATGAGGCATTTAACGTGCACTATACTGAGTACCAATATGACGCGCTAACACGTTCGGTCTATGACAGAAATTCCCTCTTAATGGGTAGGTCGGACGTTCGATTTGCGCTCGGGACGCCATTAAACCAAAGATTCAGGCCTTACCTTTACCCACTGACGATCGATTTCGTCACAATTTCAGCACAGTAAGCTTTTTTTGGTACATGTTATAATTCTGTCAAATACATGCGTAACATTTTATTAAGCAATTGATATAATAGATAATTACCTGCGCTCCATAGATGAGCGAATTATTGCTTTTGAGAGCGCTGCCTGCCTACTAAGGAACAGGCCGCACGTTGCTCGGAGCGCCAAATTTTAACAGATTATTGCAATAATCTGGATGTAATAAGGGAGAGAAAAAATGACCCCAGTCATACAGTTAATAAAAAAACAGATTATTCCAGAACAGCTAAACAATAGCCCTGTTCAATTTCAGGTCTACACCGAGCATCAGCTGGATAAGATTGAAGCGTTAAAACAGCTATCAGAACAACAACGCTTTGAAATGAAAGTGGTCGCAAAGGTTCTGCCTTTTCGCGTTAATCAATACGTTATTGATGAGTTGATTGATTGGAATAATATTCCTGCCGACCCTATTTTTCAGCTGACTTTTCCACAAAAAGGCATGTTATCAAAAGCTGATTTTGATCAGATGGCGGAAGCGTTACGTAGCGATGCTGACCGGCATTTAATTCAGCAAACAGTGAATGACATTCGTCATCGACTAAATCCTCACCCTGCCGGGCAACAACTGTTAAATGTGCCTCAGGTTGAAGGTAAACCCTTGCAAGGCATCCAACATAAATACCGTGAAACGATATTGTTTTTCCCAAGCCAAGGTCAGGTTTGCCATAGCTTTTGTACCTTTTGTTTTCGCTGGGCGCAATTTATCGGCGACAAGGAAATGCGTTTTTCCGCGCGAGAGGCAGAGCAGCTCCACAAGTACTTGCAAGCCAATAAAGGCATTAGTGACCTATTAATAACCGGCGGTGACCCGATGGTAATGAAAACAAGTCACTTAGCAGCCTACCTAACGCCTTTACTACAACCTGAGTTTCAACATGTTCAAACCATACGTATTGGCACCAAGTCATTAAGTTTCTGGCCGCATCGCTATGTTAGCGATGCGGATTCTAACGAATTGCTAATTCTACTTAAAAAATTGGTAAGAGCCGGTAAGCACGTTGCCATCATGGCACATTACAATCATTGGAAGGAATTAGCCACACCGACTGCACGAGTAGCAATTCGGCGGCTTCGTGAGACCGGCGTAGTCATTCGCACACAATCACCTTTGTTAAACCATATTAATAACGACCCGGATGTCTGGGCTAAAATGTGGCACGAGCAAGTCCGCTTGGGCATGACGCCCTATTACATGTTTGTCGAGCGTGATACGGGTGCTTGTCGTTACTTTGAGGTGCCATTAGCGCGTGCTTGGAAGGTATACCGTGAAGCCATACAGCAAGTATCTGGCCTAGGCCGTACCGCACGCGGACCATCAATGAGTGCAGGGCCGGGTAAAGTTGAGATTCAGGGTATTGCAGAAATCAAAGGTGAAAAAGTCTTTGTACTGCGCTTTATACAAGCACGTAACCCTGACTGGGTGCAACAGCCTTTCTTTGCGAAATTCGACCCTGAAGCCACATGGCTAGACCAACTCAAACCCGCCTTTGGTGAAGACAAATTCTTTTTTCAAGACGAATACGAAACCATGTGCATGAGACAAACGGGGTCAAAAGTATACTAAAACGTTACGAAACAAGCTTTGACCCCCGCAAAGGCGGGAGGGAAATAGTACGGCAGATTTTACAAGCCAGCATTTAAGTAACGTAAATCAATGCCTGTCGTGGTCTCTGTCACGATTCTTTTTACCATGATGACCCCGCTCATGTTTGTCTTTATGCTTGTCATAGCTATGGCCACCTTCTTTTTTGTCACGGCGCCTTCCCTCGTAATGGCCATCACGATCCCTATGTGCACTATGGCGCCTTTCGCGGTAATCATTGTGACGATCATCATAATGCCGCTCCTGGTAATCAACATAATTGCGCTGTCTATTAGAATAACTATTGTAATGCGGCGCATAAACATCGTTGTACCAATTTTCGCGCACAAAATAGACCGATAAATTGCAAGCTTGGTAACGATGACAATGTTGATGCCAATTACGTGAATGATGTAATGGCACATGCAAATAAATCGCTGATTGATGCTCCCATTCACTTCTACGTGCTTCTCTAATCAAAACAGGCTGAGGATAGATCACCTGCGGCTTTGGATAATTAGAGTCCACTCAAAAACAATAACTCATTGATTGTGAGTAATTATTTGTTGTTTTATGGTATAATAATGCAAGCAAAACAACGAGATAACTCAAAAAAGCTTGCACGTGATCACATACAAAAGTCAAAAGCAACTCACCCTAGAAGGTTTCGAAACACCCTTTGAAGTAAAACTGGATGCCAACAATCGTTGGATAAAACTAAGCCAATGTATTCCCTGGGATGAATTGGCCAGCGGCTATTATCAGAGTCTATCATCAACGCATGGACGGCCTGCAAAAGACGCACGTTTGGTAATTGGCGCGGTCATCATCAAGCATAAATTGTGCTTAAGTGATGAAGAGACCGTCCAGCAAATCCGCGAGAATTTCTATTTGCAATACTTTGTTGGTTTTCCGTCCTATCAAGATAAGCAACCTTTCGCGCCCTCACTGTTTGTAGAGATCCGCCGACGTATGGGCGAGCAAACCTTTGCGCATTTTCATCAGTCGATTATTAATGTGATGGAGAAACGCCCGGCTCTGCGAGCAGAGAAAGGCAAA
>JAJFJH010000328.1 GCA_021774155.1 Nitrosomonas sp. | reverse complement strand
ACTTATTGCCTTGGCACTATGCTCAGCCTATCTATTTGCAAATCCTAGCAATGACCCCATTAGTAAAGATACAAGCATTGGCAAACCAGGTGATCCTAACAAAATATCACGTATTATCAAGATAACAACGATTGAGAATATCTTTTTACCTAATGAAATTTACGTTAAAGAAGGTGAAACTATAAAATTTGTCGTTAAAAATGCCGGCAACAAAAAGCATGAGATGATTATCGACACTATGGCGAACCTGAAAAAATACGCCAAAAAGAAACGCAACAACCCTGAAACAAAAACTGCTGGGCTCAATCATATCCAATTAGACCCCGGAGAACATAAAGCATTGATCTGGGAATTTACCAAAACTGGTACAATTAACTTCGCATGCCCTTTACCAGGTCATTTTAAAGGGATGCGTGGAAAAATAAATGTGGAGACTTAATGAAAACATTCGCTAGAAAAAAATTATTTGGTTCTATTATTGCAGCAACATTATTCTTTGTCGCGCCCACTGCCTCAGCGACGGCAACGGTGGAAGTTTATAAAAGCCCAACATGTGGATGTTGTGATAAATGGGTCGATCACATGCGTGATAACGGCTTCACCGTGATAACAAAAGATGTTGGCAACAAGGAAATAAGACAGAAATCAGGCATTTCTGACTCGCTTGGTTCATGTCATACCGCATTGGTCAATGGCTACGCAATTGAAGGCCATGTCCCAGCTGATGACATTAAACGATTCTTGAGAGAGCGCCCGAGAGCCGTTGGTTTATCTGTTCCTGATATGCCCCATGGCACCCCAGGTATGGAAGGTGCACGTAGCGACCCATACAATGTCTTAATGATCAAAAACCCTGGCGATTCACGCAGAGATGCTGTGATTTATAACCGCTATGACCCTCACGCTCCCAAACAAGCTAATACGGCGTCTGAGCAAGGTGGCTCAATGATGCGGCTGAAATAACAGACACCTTGTTAATATCTATGCGTTATTTTTTAATATTAGTCTTAGCCGGACTCATCTTAGGATGCGATGAATCCGCATCTCCGGTCAAAGATACCGTTCAACGATCGTTATTCGGCAACCAAGATGCCATGGTTGTGCGCAACCTAGATGCAGACCAAATCAAACGTGGCGAAGCTGTCTATGTGGCAAATTGCGTCAATTGCCACGGGCAAAATGGTGAAGCCACTGCTGAATGGCGTAAAACTGGCCCTGATGGCAAATATCCGCCTCCACCATTAAATGGCACCGCCCATACATGGCATCATTCAACAGAGGTATTGAAAAAAACCATACTTGATGGCACACCACCTGAATATGGCTCCATGCCCGCTTGGAAAGACATACTCACGGAACAACAAGTCGATGATGTAATTGTGTGGATTAAATCTTTATGGCCGGATGAAATTTACGATGTTTGGTATAAGAACTTTGAGAATGCAGACTGAATTATTATCGGCGAGCACCAGTAGGCTCGACGCTGGCTGAAGCCAATTTTTCAGGGAACAGATTTATGAGTTAATCAGCGTCTCTCAGAGAAGGGCTGATTAACTTTTGACCAATTGATTGACAATAAAAATCTTATTGTATTGAGGCGTAAGTCACGAGTAATTACGTGCTTATTACTTAGACTTAGCGTTTTTTCCTTGATTGTTTGCACCTTCTCAAAGTCACGACTACCAAAATAAAACGCGCAAACTGTAACAAGTAATAACTTGCCGAAGACCAACTATCCGACCTCATATCATTCCCATGCCGTTGCGTGATTTTTTTGTCATAGTCAGCCATCGCCGCCAGCTGCGCCTCTTTAAAACCATTCATCTTTTTCAAGCACCACCTTCTTACGTTCCTCAACCGAAGTAACCAGCTTATCAATCGCCGTACCTAAGGAATCCACAACTTTTGCAGCGCCTGAAGAAAATAAATTAGCAAACCAATTCATAACGTCCTCCCATCACTAAGAAAAAAACTACGATTTCATGTTTTTATTATTCCAGGCTTTCCATTAGGAAAATTCTCTAATGGAAAATCTGGAATTATTGATTTAATAGAGCTATGTCTTTAGTCACAACACATTAACAACGGCACGACCAGCAAAGTTTCATCAGCATGACAACGCAATAACTTATGCAATATTGAAAATCAATGTTTATTCTAAGCTACAATTCATTACGAGCGGAGCAGCATATCATCTGAATAGCTTCTGCTTCGTTGCCACGTTGAATCTAACGTTCTTCTTGACTATAAAACATCAAAGGATCTCATCATGAGCGATCACGCGTATAAAATCATTGAAATGGCAGGATCATCTAGTAAAAGCAGCGATGACGCAGTCGAACTCGCCATCGCTAAAGCAGCCAAAACCGTACGCAATCTAGATTGGTTCGAAGTGGTAGAAACCCGTGGACATATTGTTGACGGCAAAGTTGGGCATTACCAGGTAAAAGTGAAAATTGGGTTTCGTTTGGATTAAGCGGTCTGCAGAAATATTACTTCATCAGCTTACAGCTATAAATTTGGCTAAAATAACATTTTAAGGATATCGACGCCCCAATCCACAAAGCCGACTGCAATGTGATATGGCACTCAATGCAAACAGAAAGACTCGCAACCAGTCCAGATCATGACGACGACCCATCAGACTCTCCTTGTTGCAAGGTATCTTATCTCAAGAAATAGTATCTGCGGCAAAGAAATTTTTTTAAATTGGAGGCCTACCACCGTATTTTGCAGAATGGCATGTCATAAATCTTATAGGGTAATATAGAAATCGAGCGAGAATGTGGCTCAAAGGATCAACGGTTGGAATTCCAGGATAAGAGAGAAAGGATATCAAATGCGCAATTATATCTGCGTTGTGCTGCTTTTATTGATTCACGTTTCAACGGGCTGGACTGCCTCATGGCCAGAACCTCTTTTCGTCGAGGTTGCTGGAGGTCTGGATCGGCCGGTGCATATCACTAACTCCGGGGATGACAGTGAACGCCTGTTTATCGTTGAGCGGTCGGGTCGAATTCAGATACTAAAAGATAATAGAGTTTTAGCAATACCTTTTTTGGATATTCAGGAGCGGGTAGGCTCCGGAGGGGAACGGGGTTTATTAAGCGTCGCATTTCCACCGAACTACCAGGACAAAGGGTATTTTTATGTAAACTATACCAACAACTCGGGTGACACGACGGTATCGCGGTTCCACTTAGGCACTGGTGAGAATCTTGCGGACGCCCAAAGTGAAGAAATCATTCTCACCGTAGAACAACCGTTTGCTAACCATAACGGTGGACAAATCAGCTTCGGCCCTGATGGTTTTTTGTATATTGGAATGGGGGATGGTGGAGGTTCTGGAGATCCCGTGGGTTCGGGACAAAATGGCAATACTCTCTTGGGTAAAATGTTACGCATTGATGTTGAATCCGGTGCTAAACCTTATGCGATACCTGACACCAACCCATTCCGGACGGCAGCCGGCTTTCGGCCTGAAATCTGGGCATTGGGTCTTAGAAACCCCTGGCGTTTTTCCTTTGATCGCGAAACCGAAGATTTGTATATTGCCGACGTGGGTCAGAATCTGTTCGAAGAAATTAATGTCCAGCCCGGGAATAGTCTGGGCGGTGAAAACTATGGCTGGAATACCATGGAAGGTTTACATTGTTTCGGCAGCACGACATGTGATCAAACCGGGCTAACAGATCCGGTCCTGGAGTATGATCATTCCCTGGGCGATGTATCGGTTACTGGAGGACTTGTTTATCGGGGAGAAGCGTTTCCACGGATGCTTGGTGTCTATTTTTTTGGTGATTTTGTCTCGGGACGAGTGGCAGGTTTACGCTGGGCTAATGGTCATTGGGAAGCTTCAACCCTAGCAGATACCGACAATAGTATCAGCAGCTTTGGCGAAGATGAGGCCGGACAATTGTATCTAATAAATATAGCAGGTTCCGTCTTTCGCATTGAAGATAGCACTAGATTAAATCAGCTGGAATTCGAAGGGTTGCGTGCCCGCTATCGGGCAGGCGATAGTCTGCAGGTTGCCGTACAAGAAACCAGCGCCCAGCGTTCATCGCCCACGGATCTATGGATAGCATTGCAACCGCCGGAAGGTCCTTTGTTGTT
>JAJFJH010000327.1 GCA_021774155.1 Nitrosomonas sp. | reverse complement strand
CCAGCCCCGATCTGCGGGCCAGCTGGAATGACGTGTGGTACAGGCTCGCGTGGTTAACTCGTGGCCTACAGGGGAGTTAAAAGCCTTTCGAGAGATTATTGTGCCGCAGCGACATTGGGTTCCAACACACATTCTACCTTGCTAGAATAGGCTGTCTTGTGTATCTTATCTGCAGAGATTATTCTCGGTTTTGTTACCGTCATAGGAGCTTAAGTTATAAGTTAGTCGCAATCCCTTGCCGCATATTGTCTGAGTTTTGGGCTGAGCTGAGCTTTGAATCTCGCCCTGACACTCTGAAAGTGTATTAGCGCTTTGGGCAGAATGGATCGCGATTATATACACTTACCGGAGAAGTAGCAGAGGAGTGGTTGGGCTTATGAATTCACAATACTATCTTTTGGCCTACGGCGCTTTGATTTCCCTACTCCTCTGGGTCCAACCCGTTCGAGCGGCAGACACAGATGGCGATGGCGTCAATGATTCTCTTGACAACTGTGCCCATGTTTACAATCCCAATCAGTTAGACAGCGATAGTGACGGTTTCGGTGATGCTTGTGAGTGTATGATGTCACATCGTTCGTTTGACGCCGAACGAGCCGGAGATGTGTTTGGATCCATAATCGCCAATTGTGGTGATGTTAACGATGATGGGTTTGACGACCTGATTGTCGGCGCGAACGAAGCTGGCCCACCAGGAAGAAAGCCGGGCAGAGTGTATGTGTATTCGGGTCTCGATGGTTCGGAGCTATATCGCTTTACGGGCGACACACTAGAAATTGATCGCTTCGGGTTTTCTGTTGCTGGCGGCGATTTGAATAAAGATGGGTTTTCTGATATGATAGTCGGCACATTGTATCGCGATTCACCAACAGCTACAACTGTTGGCGCTGTGGATGTGTTCTCAGGGATCGACGGTTCACTGATGTACTCAATTCATGGTGAAGGCGATCAAGATCAATTCGGCCAAGCGCTGGCTGGCAATGTAGATATCAACAGAGATGGTTTTGGTGACTTTATTGTCAGCGCTATCGGTAGCGACTCTGGCGCATTCGACGGTGGTCGAGCTTATGTCTATTCTGGTGTCGATGGTTCTGTGATGTATACTTTTGATGGTTTGAACAGCGGGGGCTTCTTCGGGTGGTCGGTTGCAGGCGCTGGTGATGTGAACAGCGATGGCTTCACAGATATTGCAGTAGGCGCGCGTGCTGATGCGGGGTTAGCTGGGCTTGTGTATATATTCTCAGGAGCTGACGGTTCACAGTTACACGCCCTGTCTGCGCCAGCCTGTTCTTGGTTGGGACATTCGGTTGCTGGTGTTGGCGATGTTAACGGCGATGGATTCGGTGACATCCTCGCAGGCGCTCCCGCCGGAAATAGCGGACCAGTTACTGGCTGCGCATATCTGTTCTCGGGCGCCGATGGGTCAATTCTTAAGTCATTCACAGGAGAAATTCTCGGTGATTTTTTCGGCGGAGCTGTTTGCGCTATTGGAGATCTCAATTTCGATGGTATTGCTGAATTCGCAATCTCAAGTGAATCCTATGATCATTTAGCAAACGCTTCCGGTCGTGTCTATATCTACTCAGGCGCTGACTTCGATTTGATGTATCTACTCACTGTCGACCCAGACCGAGGCGGTTTGGGCGCCAGTCTTACCAATGGCGACTTCAACGGTGACGGTGTTTCTGATCTATTTGTCGGATCAACCTGGGAGCGCACAGGCCCATCTAGCACGGGACGCATTTACACATTTTCTCTAGCCGACACTGACTCAGACTTTCTTCCCGACAATTGTGACAATTGTCCGAATGTAAGCAATCCTGATCAACTGGACAGCGATAGTGACGGCGTTGGTGACCTATGTTCAAACTGCTGTGACACCGCAGGTGACGCCAACAACTCCGGTTCTCTCAGTATTGGTGATGTGACATTCCTAATTGCAAGAATATTCAGCGGCGGCCCTGCGCCAGACTGTTGCGAAGAAGGTGACGCCGACGGTTCAGGATCAATCACAATCGGAGATGCGACATATCTCATAACCCGTATCTTCGCCGGCGGAGCCGCCCCAATCTGCGGACCAACAGGGATGACCTGCAGTACGGAATAGCTCTGCGGCTCATTCGTAGATGATATTATCGAGAACTCTTCAGAATCGTTTCCATACTAGCCAAGCTCTTGAATTGACATGGCTTTGAAGATTGGATCGCAACGTTTCCTAATATCCTCATCCCAGGTTACAGTCCAGTCCTCCAAAACGCACAATCCAGCTTAACAATCACACGCGAATCTGATGCCCTCTGAGGTTGGCCTCCGCAAGCCTAATGTCTTGCATTACAGGAAGATGCGCTGTTTCATGAGCGGAGATATTCCTTGACCTACATTACCAATTATTGTATACTTTTGGCGTGAACGATAATCGGTCACATTCCAACCATTTTGATGATTCAACTCCGACCCTGCCCCTGACAGGCGCTCGGTGATAATACTAGAAACAATACTGCACCGTAGAAATGCTCTCACGGGTATAGCTAAACATCCGGTAGACGTGTTTTGCCCGACAACTTGAAGGAATTGACTAGATGAAGACCAAGCCATTCGATGCTATCTGCGCACTACTTTACGCGTCACTGGTAACTTTTGCCATAACATTTGATGGTAGTGTGTATGCAAAAACGGCCCAAAACGAAAATATTGATTCGTCTTCAGTGTCTGCCTCTAGCGCCAGTTCAACTGATCCGAGTGGGAATTCAACGAACCGGTCGACCCAACCAGCCACACCCTCTGCTTGTTGGCCGGGATGTGATCCTGGAGCAACACCCGAGGGTGAAGCTTGTTTCGATCCGTGTTGCGAGCACAAAGATATCACCAATGGGGGGTGCAATTCAACGCCACCTCAATACAGCTCGATAACTCTCGGCGAGACAGTTTGCGGGACTGTTTCAGCGGATGGCTGGCGTGACACTGACTGGTACAAAGTTACTCTGAACGAAGGGGATAGTGTGACGTGGGCAGGTTCAGCAAATTTTCTACTGCATCTAATAATAATGGATTTGACAAATGGATGTGTTACGTCGGGCTTTGAGTATGACGTGGCAAATCCGTGTGACACTGTGACACTGGGGTTCACTGTTCCGTCGGGAGGAGGAGGCGACTATGCCTTCTTCGCTGCAACTAGAGAATTCTCTGGATACCCGTGTTCTGCTGGCCCTTGGGAATACCAGGCGACTTTGGAAGTAGCAGAAGCTGATGGTGATTCCGATGGGATTGCAGATGCAAACGACAATTGCCCCAATTCATCAAATCCGGCTCAACTTGACACTGATCTGGATGGTGTTGGTGATGTATGTGATGCATGTGAGGGGTTTGATGATCTGGTTGACTCTGACGCTGACGGTGTACCAGATGGTTGTGATGATTGTCCACTAGGGAGTATGCCACTAGTTGTAGGTGACGCTCCTTCAGTCGAGCAGGCAAGAAAACAGTACGGAGCTATGCCGTTGTATTTTACTGAGAATCAGGGACAATGGGATGATAGAATCAAGTTCCGTGCCAACGCCGGCCGTGCGACAATGTGGTTTGGCGCTGACGGAGCATATTATCAATTCAACAGAATTGTAGAAAGCGCTGACAGTGATCCAGCATCTGATTTGGATGAGTCGATTGCTTTGCTGAACACGCAATCAGATTCGATAGAGGTCCTGATGATCAAGGCCAATTTTGTAGGGGCCAAGTCCAATCCTGAAATGGTCGGTGTGGACATGACTGACTACAAAGTGAATTATTTCATTGGTAATGATGAATCCAAGTGGCGCACAGATGTACCAAATTACACTGCCGTTCGCTACATGGAAATCTATTCTGGAATAGATCTGAAATACTATGGTAATAATAAGCAGATGGAATATGATTTCATTGTTTCTCCGGGCGCGGACTTCACGCAAATTGAAATACAATACGAAGGCGCAGAGTCGGTGTCTGTAAGTAACGAAGGTGAATTGATTGTCACAACGAAATGGGGAGAAGTAGTTGAACAACGACCTGTGGTTTATCAATTGCAGAATGATAGACGTATTCCGGTCGAAGGCGCCTATAAACTACACGGAGATAGATCATTCGGGTTCGAACTGAGCGACTACAATCATGATTTACCAGTAGTGATTGACCCTGTTCTGTCTTACAGCACTTTCTTGGGTGGTGATGGCGATGAGGTTGGATATGCAATAGAGGTAGACGCTTCAGGCGCTGCATACATTGGCGGGTTTACCACTTCAACTGATTTCCCTACACTCAACGAGTTTCAGGGGTCATTGAGCGGCGCTGAGGCGATGTTTATTACTAAGCTTAGCAGCTCAGGCAACAGCTTGATCTATAGTACATATTTAGGCCCGGTCATAAGTGAAATTACTAGTACAGGGCTGGCTGGAGATCTAGTGGTAGATGCTTCTGGAGCCGTTTATGTAACTGGGACTACACTCTCACCATCTTTCCCAATGATGAACCCATTTCAAGGGACTCATCAAGGCGGTACTTCTGATGGTTTCGTTAGCAAATTGAGCGCTACTGGTAACAGTCTCGTTTATAGCACCTACTTGGGGGGAGGTGGAATTGATGAATGTAAGAGCATTGCGATAGATCCTACAGGCGCTGCTTATGTGACAGGTTTAACATTTTCTACAGACTTTCCTACACTCAACGCATATCAGAGTACCAATCAAGGCGGTGGCGGCGGTATTGATGCCTTTGTTACGAAGTTAAGCTGTGATGGTAGCAGTCTTGAATTCAGCACCTACCTTGGAGGAGGTGGCAGCAGTGAAATCGGGATGGACGTTGATGTAGATGGCTCGGGTAGGGCGTATGTCACAGGATTCACATCCTCTGCTGACTTTCCAACAGTGAACCCTTTTCAAGGAACTCTACAATCTTCACTTGATGCTTTCGTTACGAAGTTTGGTGCGGCGGGTAACAGTCTGATATACAGCACCTATTTGGGTGGAGATGGGTTGGATAGAGTCTCTGGAATAGTCGTAGATAGCTCCGGCGCCGCCTATGTTGGAGGCACGACTTGGTCAACAGATTTCCCCACGCAAATCCCATATCAAGGAGCGCTCCAGAGTTCTCCTGACGGCTTTGTCACTAAACTTAGTAATACTGGCAACAGCTTGCTGTACAGCACATACCTAGGTGGTAGTGGCGCTGACTTCATCAATGATCTTGCGCTAGATCTTTCTGGAGCTATTCTCGTAACTGGAGAGACTCATTCTATCGACTTTCCAACATTGAATCCATATCAGGATACACTTTTAGGATCTGCTGATGCTTTCGTCACCAAGATATTGGCCACCGCGAATCTTGGATTTAGTTCCTATTTCGGCGGATCTTCAGATAATAATGGTCACGCTACAGTGGGTAGGGGCATTGCAGTTGATGGCTCTGGAGGAACTTATGTGACAGGCTGGACGAACTCTTGGTCTTTCCCGACACTCGACCCAATTCAAGACTCGCTACTACCCGGCGGAATCGATGCATTTGTGACCAAATTCGTTAGCGCAAGTGATGTCGATGGAGATGGTATTGCTGACGAAAGCGACAACTGTCCGAATATCGCCAATCCAGATCAGTTGGATTCCGATTCCGATGGTTTCGGAGATGTTTGTGATATTTGTCCGGGGTTTAGTGATGCGATAGATTCCGATGGTGATGGCATACCTGATGCATGTGACGATTGTTTTGGCGGTCTTGGGGGTGGGGATTCCGATGGCGATGGAGTGGCTGATGACTGTGACGTGTGCCCAGGGTTTGATGACAATATAGATACAGATGGTGATGGCAATCCCGATGGTTGTGACAACTGTCCAACCGAACCAGACCCATGTTCGACCTGCTGTGGCACCGCAGGTGACGCCAACAACTCAGGCTCGCTCACGATCGGTGATGTGACATTCCTGATCGCAAGAATTTTCAGCGGCGGCCCTGCTCCAGGCTGTTGCGAAGAAGGTGACGCTGATGGAGGCGGAACCATCACTATCGGTGATGTCACCTATCTAATCGCCCGAATCTTCGCCGGAGGAGCCACCCCAATCTGTGGGCCAGTCGGGATGAGTTGTGGTTCAGAATAGAGCTGAAAACTAGCTGGTTCTGCCTGCTGGGCCAGAGATTAATCTCAATACTTCTGACTTGCTACGCGGCAAAACCACTCGTATCTTGTCTTGAGAGTATATTACTTATTCGATCAGAAGGAGTAGAAAATGCGTTTGTTACGACCCCTTGTTGCATGTGGATTGAGTTTCGCCTTAAGCTGGGTTCTTAGTCTTGCTCTGACATCTGAAAGTGTCGCCGCCGATCCCGGCATACCAGACACAGTCTATGTTGAAAGCGTTCAAGTCTCGCCCGGTGAACATTTCTCTGTGGAGGTTCGCTTGGTGAGTGATGGCGGCATAACTGCTGGTTCTCTGGGCTTTCAGTGGGGAGTCCCAGAGTTGTATCTAGATTCTGTCAGCTACGCCGGCGGTATAGGCGCCAATCTCCCTGAGACTTATCAGTATCTCACGCGAATAGATAACACCAATCTCTACGAAACTCTGACAGGGTTCTTCTTTATGGATGAGCCTATTTCTTCGCCTGGGGACCAGATCTGGGCCACTCTCTGGTTTACCGCTGGTTTGGGTGTTGTTGACCAAACGATTGCAATTGATTCAGCGATGATTGCCCCGAGTGGGGAATTCCTCCTGGTAGATGGTAATACTATTGCATTCACACCGCAGTTCGTTTCCGGTAATGTTCGAATACTCTGTACTGATGCTGTTGACACTGATTCTGACGGTTTGTTTAACTGTAGCGACAATTGTATCGATGTTGCGAATGCTGATCAAGCTGACACAGACGGCGATGGAATTGGCGATGCCTGTGATAATTGCCCGACGCTTTCAAACGCGAATCAGGTTGATAGTGACGGTGATGGCGTTGGTGACCTATGTGACAACTGTCCATCTAGTTACAACCCAGATCAAACAGACGCGAATTCAAACGGTATTGGCGATGTTTGCGAGAGCGGACTTTGTCTGACAATCCCAGGCGACGCCAACGGTGACGGCAAAGTGGATATTGGTGATGTACTATACATAATCCAATACACATTCACCCACGGCCCAGCCCCAGTCTGCCCAACTGAGCCATAATCTCAACAAGCCCAAACTGACTGTCTAAACAGGGGCGCGGAATTCATCCGCGCCCCTTTCTTCGTGTCTCAACACCAATATTCGCCAATCTGAATGTCCCAGTTGGCGTTCGAATGTGAGATATGTAATGCGTTGTCTTGCAAGAACATATGCGGGGCTTTGGAACATAGATATTTCTTGTCTTCTATGTAGTTTTATGGTATATATGTGAGTCTGCCCGATGAGGGCCAGTCAATCCATTACAATATCTTCTGAGCGCCAAAAGTAGATGCTCAATCTGTAAGAAGGCGAATACATTGACCTCACCAGCTGCTTGACCTGCATCCGCCCCCACGGACATGGTGAGATTAGAACTCATACGGCGTTCTCCTTGCGCCCATGAAGGACCGAATTGCATGAAATCCAGATTGAATCGTGTTGCAGTTGTATGTTTTGTTAGCGTGCTAATCGGTGTTATTGTGTCGACTTCCGATTCGCAAGGCCAATGCCCACCGGAGGGCATTTTTGATGGTGAAGCGGCTTTTAACAAACTCGGCCAAGCTGTAGCTGGGGCTGGTGATGTTGACGCTGATGGATATGATGATATCATCATTGGCGCTTATGGATATAATGATTCTACAGGTCGCGCTTATGTCTATTCCGGTAGATCAGGCGAGTTGTTGAAAACTTTTACCGGTGATGCAGTACAGGATCACTTTGGATGGTCAGTTGATGGCGCAGGGGATGTCAACAATGATGGATATGCAGATCTGATTGTCGGAGCTCCGTACAACGATGTTGCAGCTAGTGCAGCTGGTCGAGTCTATGTGTATTCCGGTTTCAATGACTCTCTCCTGTATTCTTACATTGGTGAGCAGGTGTCGTTTGAGTATTTCGGATGGTCCGTTGCTGGCGCTGGTGATGTTAATAATGACGGATACGATGATTTTGTGATTGGCGCATATGGTAATGATGATATTGCTCCAGCCGCTGGGAGAATGTATGTGTACAGCGGCTTGAATGGTTCACTGATCTTCACAAAAACAGGTGAGGCGACATCAGATTTCTTCGGATTCTCGGTCTCGGGTGCAGGCGATGTGGACAACGACGGCTACGATGATGTAATTGTTGGAGCTCATGAGTATGGTACGAGACATGGCCGTGTCTATGTATATTCAGGGCAAACTCAAGGCACGCTCTACACTTTCACGGGCGAAACTACAGACATTGTTTTTGGTTTCTCTGTCGATGGCGCAGGAGATGTCAACTTCGACGGTTGTGATGACATCATTGTTGGTTCGCCGGAAAACGATGGAGCTGGGCTCAATTTTGGGCGCGCATATGTGTTCTCTGGATTAGATGCAGACACTCTCTACAGAATCGAGGGTGAAGCTGGTGGAGATCTGTTTGGTCAATCTGTCGCTGGATTGGGTGATGTAAACGGAGATAACTATTCCGATTTTGCTGTAAACGCCATTTTTAGTGATACAGGTGGAACAGACGCTGGGCGAGTCTATGTGTATTCTGGGTTTGATGGATCTAGGTTGCACACATTCGATGGCGAAGCCGCATTGGATCATGTGTTTCCAGTGGCCAGCGCTGGTGATGTGAACAATGATGGATCAATGGATTTGGTTTACGGAGCGCGAGGTAGCGACAGCTCAGGAACCGATGCTGGGCGCGCCCATGTATATGTATTTGGTGATCCTGATGCAGATGGTCTTGACGCCGGATGTGATAACTGCCCGAGGGTTGCAAATCCGGGGCAAGAAGACCTTGATTTAGACGGCAGGGGTGACGCTTGTTACTTACCCGACTATCTGACGCCACTGAGATTTGTAGCTCGTGACACTCTCGGGCCAGACCCAGATATGAACATCACGGTCATCGACCCCGATGGATTCTCCATTGGCGCCGACTCGCTCGGTGTCACTACGAACACAATCGGAGCCAGCGCCGCATACTATCAGCTAGCAACGAATGATTCTATTGTGATCAGCGAACCTAAAACAGGTGAATACAAAATGTTGGCTGTTTCCGAAGCCGGAACAGTTCTGCTAAGTCGAGCGCAGGCCGCGGGAGCATATATTGTTGGAATTCGAACCGATGGAACAGTTGAATTGATCTTAGGTCCATTCACTCAGCCAGCTTCGGGAATCGTTGATACAGTGGCACACAGCGCAGAACCGTATACTTTTGGTGACGCCAACGGGGATTTCGTCATCACAATCGGCGATGTTACGTTCTTGATATCAAGGATATTCTCTGGCGGTGAGGCGCCCGACCCAGAGGAGGCCGGCGATGCAAACTGCGATGGATCAATCACCATCGGTGATGTCACATTTTTAATCGCCAGAATATTCGCCGGCGGCGAAGCGCCAGGATGTAGTTAGATACCTAGGGCTAGAATTACTCAAATCAGAGATGTGGCTCAAGCCACATCTCTGATTTGAGTCGTTACGTAGCAACAACTTACCCCAACTTGACTATCTGCCCTACTGGCCCCAT
>JAJFJH010000326.1 GCA_021774155.1 Nitrosomonas sp. | reverse complement strand
GTGGCGTCCTTAAAAAAACCTTGTTGGACTTCTCGGGTACCAAGGGCAAATGAGGGGACTTTCCATTCAACCCAAGCTCCAGAAAATTCTTCCCCGCCAGAAAACGTCGATCCTTTGGGCAGCACATGCACCGTCGCAGTGATGTTGGGTGTCATAACTGTATTGCCGGTGAGGCCGTGTCGTGCCAGCATGGCGTCAGTGATTTGCTGGACTGCCTGTTTTTCTACACCGCGGGGAAGAACACCTTCGGTCAATGTGAGTGTGAGTGGCATGTCAAATCTCCTTTTTAATTTTTTTGATGCTAAGGAATAAATCGAAGTTCATACTGACCCAACATTACAAGGAGCGTGCCATGTGTTTAATCTGTTGTAAATTATTGATTTTAAATAAAAATAAATATTTCAATCTCTTTGACCCATCCATCGAAACTTCGTGAATTACGAGAATTCGTTGTGCACCATGGGGAATATCGTAAAGTTGATATGTTCAAATCTGAGTGCTCAGACTGCTCGCATGGCAATCTTGGGTTTTCGCCAACGAAGTTTTTCAACTTCACGATCGAGCGGTGTTCCTGCAATCGAGTTGGTGAAATTGCTCATCAGTTTCACGGCCAGCCCAAGGATCACTTCCATGGACTGAACCTCGGTGTACCCGGCAGCAAAGAAGGCATTGAGGTCTGCCTGTGACGCCTTTCCGCGATTAGCAATCAAAATTCTCGCAAACGTCCGTAGAGCTTCAAGCTTGTGATCCGGCAGCGGCGCACCAGATCGTAGGGCCTCGATCGACTGGGCATCCATCCCCACTTTTTTTGCAAGCAGACTATGCCACGGGACGCAATAGTCACATTCATTTTCATAATTCGCGGTCAGATACACGACCTGCCGCTCAATGGGTGAAAGCGTGGTTTCATCGAAGAAATCCCAAAGGGCCGCATAGCCCTTCAAGAGCGGCGGCGCAGAAGCCATCACCTTCTCCAAGTTTGGGATCATGCCGAAATTCTTTCTCGTGGTTGCCAGTGCCTCTTGGGCTGCCTCTGGAGCTGTGGTTTCATCATGCAATGGGAAGTTCATGTCAATCTCCTTTATGGTTTTGAGTTTGTGCGTTAATCCATTTTATGTGGCCAAAGCTTCGAGTACCTTGGCCGTGTCAGTGAATTGCCTAAAATAGGAAAGCCGTCCATCACGGGCTTTCCACACATGCGCAAAGGGCGAAGTCATGGAATGCCCTGTTGGCTTGTACGTGCCGGAATACGTGCCGAATGCCACGATCCGATTATCTTCCGTGATAAAATCCTCGACGTTCACCGAAAAGTTTTCCCAGTCGCGATCAAGCGGGACCAGCAAGTTATCAATCACCGCCTGGGGTTTGTCCCACGTTCCCCCGTAGTAGGGAAACCGCTCAGCCTCAGTCCATTCGAGATTGGAATCCAGGACGGTCAAAATAGTCGGGATGTCCCCGACGCTAAGAGCCGTATAAAATTTTTGAACTAGTTGAACTGGGGTTGTCATGTCGTCCTCTCTGTGTAAATGGTCAAATGTAAATGTAAATGTACCGGGCCGTCATGGCTGAACAGCCCGGCACGGGTCATCATGCACTTTTCGCAAGAACGCTCGTGAGGGTCGCCAGATGACCAAGTCCAAGCGCTTCAACCGTAGCCGTCTGAATGGGCTCGGTAGCATCGTTCACCGCATCGGCACCAAAGCTCGCACCCACCACGATGCGCGCGGGTCGCTCACCCTTGGGCGTGGCGATCAACGTTGCGATGGCTTCGGCAATGTCATGAGGGTCAGGTGCATCAGGCCCAGAAAACATTCCGGTGAAATGTTCGAACATCGCAGCAGGAATCTCGCCGACGGAGCCATACTCCGCCACACGCTCCGCGTCAGAAGGTTGAGCAAGGTTCGAATAAAACGGCGTGGGATAGGCGCTGGGTTGCACAAGCGCCACGTCGATGCCGAGCTGAGACACTTCATAGCGGTAACTATCCGTCAACGCCTCCACCGCGAACTTACTGGCGCCATACAACCCGAAGAAGGGTAACGTCACGCGACCCAAAACCGAGCTAATGTTAATGATCAAGCCATCATGGTGGTGACGGAAATGTGGCAAGACCGCCCGAGTCACCCGATGAAGCCCAATGACATTTACGTCAAACAGCGTGCGCACTTGCTCAGACGTAAAACCTTCAGACACGCCGGCGGTTAAAACCCCAGCATTGTTAATCAGCACATCGAGGCGATCGGCCTTCGCCAGAACCGTCGTGATCGCACGATCGACCGAGTGGGAATTGGTGACATCAAGCTCGACCACGTCGATGCCTTGACCCCGAAGGGCCTCAGCATGCTCGCGATTCTTTCCGTCCGGATCACGCATCGAAGCAAACACGCGATGGCCCGCTCGGGCTAAGGTTTCGGCAGTATCCCGGCCAAAGCCCGTGGATGCGCCAGTGATGAGAATGGTGTATGTCATGGGAAACCTCCTGTGAAATGAAAATGGTTAGTTGCTATAGTAACCGTATAATTAGTATTTAAAAGGTTACATCAAATAAGTAACTTTTAAAAAGTATTTTTAATGGTTATGATAAAAAAGTTGATTCGCAATCCAGCAGATGAATTCTTGGAATAGACAATCATGACCAAAACCGCACGCCCAGAACCGTTTTTCGTGGCCGATGACCGCGCACTCGACTTCTTAAACAGTGTGGCGAACCCATGGGGAACCGAGATTGAATGGATAGAGAGTGGTCAGGATTTCCTGGAGTGGCTGGAGAAGGCTGGGTTGGTCCCTGCTTCAGTGATCAAGCAGTATCGGAAAGACGCGAGCCAAAAGGAACTGGATAGCGTGGCGGCTCAAGCGCTCAAGTTGCGGGAGTGGTTTCGGGGCTTTGTACACAAGCATGCAGGCCGACCACTGAAATCTTCAGCCCTTGGCGAATTGAGTGCTATCAACCGCATACTGGCACGAGACAATAACTATCGACAGATAGAGGTAGGAAATGTATCCAAAGAGGACAGGACCACGAAGAACGCGGGTCTTGAGTGGACGAACATCCGCCGCTGGCGCTCACTATCACCAGATGTCCTGTTGCTGCCCCTTGCGGAAGCGATGGGAGACCTGATCTGCCACGCCGAGTTCGAGCATGTAAAAATATGCGAAGGCCCCACGTGCACCCTATGGTTTAATGATGTGAGCAAGAATCACACGCGACGGTGGTGCAGCATGGCCGTGTGCGGCAACCGAGCCAAAGCCGCAGCACACCGAGCAAAAAACCGGTCAATGTGATTTGTCTAAAGGATTAGGGGCCTAGGACAAAGACAATCTTCGAGATATTCAGGAGAAGTAGGGTGGGTAAAGGCAAGAGATTAGATTCAAGGATAAATCGTCAATTCTTTGAATTGACGTTTCACGCCATCATTAGCTCTTCCTTTCCCCAGTTTTTTAAGTGAGGGAGAAGGACAGGCCTCCTCCGGCTGATTGTACAAAGCTAAGTTTTAGCTTAGTAGTCACATTTCCACTATCCTAGCAACCACTCTTTATTGCCAGTTTTTTAAAACATGGACAAAAAACTATTTCTATAACTGTTTGATAAACAGTTATTTTTTTGGTCCCTACATGGCATAAACAAACATACCCATTGAGTATTGACCACATACAAGATTTGGTATTGACCATTCAATTTTGGGACTATAAAATGTATTTTTTAATAGGAGATTCATTATATGGGAAGTAGGTACAAACATATTCCATGCCCTAATTGTTATGAGGAAGTTGCAAAGCAAGAACGAACCAGCGGGGTCATTATTCCTGCCATAAAACCTTTTAAGGTTATTAATGGGATTCCTTGGGTGAAATGCAAACCCTGTAATATTTTTGTTTCAATAGCGCCAGAACAAAAAGATAGTTTTAATCCCCTAAGCTTGCCAAAAATTAGCACGTTTAGATAAGGGTTTAAACCAAGGCAACTAAGCCGCTGCAGAGTTCTTTCCTCTGCGTTAAGGTAACTAAGCCGAATAAACAGAGTCCATATTTGGATTTTGTTTTTTCGGCTTTTTTTGTTTTGATGAATGAAGTGTTATTAAAAACTCCCTCATTTCTCCAAAGAGTTTCAACAAAAAGCCTAAGATAATTTTCATTTTTTAAATTATAAGGAATCTTTTTCCAATGGATATTGAAAGCAAACGCCAAAGCCTATATGCAGCCCTTCTTCGTTATTCTCCAGAGGCAGGGTCACTTAGAGAACGTGCATTGGATCGAATTATTATGGCGGCTTTGTTAGGAAGTTCTGAGAGAAAACCCTTTTCGGCACGAGAAATACAAACAAACATTAAGTTCGCCCCTGATGTCCCTGAAATAAGAACTGAAGTGGCACTACAAACCTTGGCTCGTTTGTGTTTACAAAAAATGGCAAAAAAAGGAGGAACAAATTCCTTTTATCTTACATCCAAAGGTTGTAACGAACTGGACGAGGCTGCGGAATCTGTTGCCAACCTGTTCCAACCAGTCCTTCAAAGAATGTTGGAAGACACGGCACACCTATGCCCAACAGAAAAAGGGGCTATTGTTTGTAGAGCCTTTATTTCTCAATGTTTTGCTCGCTTTGGACAAAAAATTGCCAAAGTCGTAACAGGAGAAACCGAGCACGATGAACTTATCGAGACTTTAAATATCAAGTCTGCTTTTGAAGCCGCAATTAAAAATGTCTCTCTATCACCCGATGCGAAAGAATCACTTGAAACCCGATGTATAAGATTCTTACGTAGTACTGAGCCAGAAGATGAGAAGCTGAAATTTCGATTGACCCAGGGATACTACATAGCTCAACTCCTTGGTATGGATAGCGCGCGATTTAACCCCATTTCGAAGGAAGCCTTTCAGGGTGCCATCTTCTACATTGATACTAATGTACTTCTTGATAGAATTTTTATTGGCCCTGCAACTGCCTCCTTTGACGAAGTAATTAAACTCGCTTCACGATTAGGCATAGAGCTTCGAGTGACCCGAGTGACCATTGATGAAACGCGATGGGTGGGCACTAGCCGACTAGAAGACCTGCGGGAAGTTATTGAGAAAGTACCAAGAGAGCTTGCCCAAAGAACTAGGGATAAAGTCCTTCTATCTTATCTAAAAGCAAAGAGGATTAACTCCAACTTGACTCCTGATGATTTTTTGCAATCGTTTGAACAAATTCCTGAGATATTAGAAAAACTTGGGATTGTTCTCGATGAAAGAGATCCTAACTCCATTGTTGGGAAAAAAGATATTTCGCGTGAGTCCCAAATAATAAGAAAAGCTGCAGAAACAACCAGGGGGTACGGCAAATCCGATTTAGTAACCCTTCACGATGTATGTCACTTTCTTTTGGTTATGGAGGAAAGGTCGAAAGGAAATAAGGCTTGGTTTTTAAGTCGCGACCGGACTTTGACGCAGGCTGCTGTTTTGCTTGCAAAAGGAGACCTTCCTTTTTGCTTCCCACTGGTTGGCCTATTGCAAAGTATTTCTCCCTTCCTCGAAAGCGGAAATGAAGAGAACTCTCTTTTCAATCTTTTTTCTGCCGTTCTCGAACAAGATGTACCAGGTTTTCCGAGGGAGAAACTTTTCGACTTGCATGAGTTAAGACTTATTGGTGAATTTCATGAAGATGTTTTGTCAACTCCGCCTGACCAACTTATTTTGGCCTTCGATTTTATAAAAAGTAATGTGCTTGATGGGAACCCTTATGAGCAAGCAGACCATACAAAGGTGGCGCTCAGCCTTAAGAAATTCCTATCATCAAACGCCGATGAAAAGCAGAAAGCACTACAAGCTGAAGCTCAACGACTAAGGGATCTTGCAACGGAGGAACGAACCAAGCGTGAAATTGCGGAGAATAAAAATCAGGAGGCAAACGAAGGGCTAATAGATCTAAGGGGGAAATTTGAGGAGGCTGAAAAACGGAAATCTGAATTAATCAAAAGTGAAGCAATGTGGCGAACCTGTGTAATGTTCCTCGGAGCTTTAGTCGCAGTTGGCCTTTGGGTTTTTGACTTAGAAATTGGAAACTCTCTAGGAACAAATTCTGAATGGTTGCTCTTCAGTCTTCGCCTTTTCGGTTCTTTAATCTTAGTCGGAACGGCAATTCCAACAGCCCTCCTACTTGATAAAATGGATCGTATTGGCCTGTACTCTGTGGTGGGAGCGTTAGCTTTGGGAGGGCTAGAGGTCCTAACTCCAAGTATTGTTTCAGAATGGTCTGGCTATTTGGCCATTTGTGCACCAGTGGCCGTTTTTCTGGTAATTTTAGTTCGAGGACAGGAAAAAAAGTAGTTTCTTCTTTTTGAAAACGATTTCGAAAATTGGAGTTAGGGGCAAGTTTTTCTAACCAATTCCTTATTTTCAACTCTTTATTCTTTTATCACCCTGGCTTTTCCAGCCCCATCTTTGAATCAGGGTCAGAATCAGGTTCAGGTCTTACTGCCATATTTCCATTTTGATAAGGGAAAGCACACCATCAGGAACTCTTATACACTTGTGCGAAGAAGTCCCCGAATTCTTCTATTGACGTCTCCGTCGTATTTTTCGCCGTACGGCCCACTGCCATAATTCCATCATTAATGGCCTGGCTCAGTTCGACTAATTGCTCGCTGGCATCGTCACTCATTCCAAAATCCATGAGTCCTTTTTTCTCATCTTCTGGAGAGAATTGCACATATTTTAAATCTGGTTTGCCGATTTTCTCACCAAAGACTTTGGTTATCTCATTCATCGTTACATCGCGCTCACCCAGCAATTCGTGAGCGGTCTTGCCGGAGAAATCTCTTTTCAGCAGATGTTCGGCTGCAACCGGCGCGATATCTTTCGTTGCGATCGTCGGAAATTTCCAATCAGCTTTTATGCCACCGCCGGTTATCCCCATGTTATTGATCATGCCAACGTTGGCTAGCAAGTTTTCCATAAAGTATGTGGGTCTGAGATGGAAGACATTCACATTATCAAGCTTGTTGAGCTTTTGTTCGACGTCGTGCAGACCTTTGACGGGTCCGGTTTTGTTCGGCAAATGTGCACCATGACTGCTTAGAAACACCACATGCTTGACGCCCGATCCCTGTATCGATTCGACAATATGGTCACCGATTTCATTGTAGTCTTTTCGGAAATTCTTTGTCTGATAATTCGGCGGGATCATGGCAAAGACCGCGTCGACGCCTTTAAAAGATTTTGTTAAAAAGCCTGCATCTGCAATATCGCCAATTGCTGCTATCGCTCCACGATCAACCAACGGTTGTAGTCGCTCGGCGGAACGGCCAACGGCTGTGACCTTCTCTCCCTTATCGAGCAAGATGTTCGCTAATTTACTGCCGATATTCCCCGTCGCCCCCATGATCACGTACATCGTCTATACCTCCTGATTTTTGATTCTGTTATAATTTTATCTTTTGTCATCCTGAGCCAACGGCGAAGGATCTGCCTTTCCTGCGGCGGGTGAGCGTTGATGACAGCTCTGGCTATTGAATGAGAGATGCTTCGCTACACTCAGCATGACCGAAATAGGGCTCAGAATGACAAAATGTTGAATGTGTTGGCCATCAACACGGACGATCAGCACCCACGGTAATTCCATCTTCGAATTTGGGAACTTCCGGTGGTGTCGTGAAATGACTCGCCGCGATGCGAAATAACGTACGCCTGCCAAATCTGTTCCAAAGCAAGCGCTGCACGTACACTAACTTGGGATTGTGCTCTTCTTCTTCAAGCATGGCTCGCGCGACAATGGGCTCCCACTCCGCACCTTCCATCGGGCTTCCCTCGTGATCGACGGCATCCTTGTACTGTGAATGTAGCGCTTCAAGCGCGGCTCGCGTTGGTACTTCGCCACGTGAAAAAATGATCGCCAGCATGGCGGTCCAATAACATTTGATGGCACGCTTCTGTTGGTCGATGGGCAACCGGTTTGCGATTTGCTCCATCGCGTGAAGCGACGTGATCAAGTGGAGGATGAGGAAGTCTCCCGGCTTGGTCATGAATAGCAGCGTCACGGCTTCGTAGAGGCCTTTCCAAATGGTGGCCATGTCTTGCTTCTCTATCCAGGCTGGTGTTTCGTGGATCAGCGGATGCCCCTCGGCCAGCACCTTGGCGACGTTGAACTGCGCTCCGGTGACGGCAAGCTCAGGATGAAACCCAGCGGATGCGCTATACTTGTTGTCGGTGAGTGTTGCGTCGAGCCACCTGTGGAGCGCTTCGCGATCTTTTTCCCATGCGTCCGCAATACGGAGGAATGAGTCGAGTGCTGACGTATCTTTCACCGCGCTTTGTGTCGCGGGGTATTTCCTATCCGGGTTGCACGAGAGGTACGAAAACGCCATGTACGCCAGGCCTTCGATGATCATCCACCGGTTTTCGGAATCCAGTGCCCAGCCGATGTGTATGGTCGAGTGCATGAGTGCGCCCACGCAGCCTGGCAGAAGGATGGGCACGTACTCGCGCAGTAGCCGCTCCATTCCCAGTTCCTTTTCCTTCTGATCAAAAAACTGGCAGTAGGATGTGAAACTACAGTGCTGCCCAAAGTACACTTGCCAGTTGTCTTGGGTGATGGTGTGCTCTGAGGGTCTTGCCGGCTCCAGGCCATAGCCATAGGTCGTGCACTTTGCGTAGGAGTCGTGATATTCCTGAATCTGTTGCGGCGATGCCCCCAGACGATGGAGGGCGATCACCGCATGCTTGACGTGGTTGGTTAAGAAGCCGTTGAACTCGATATGGTACGACTGATCGTTGAGGAGCGTCTCCACGACGATCAATGTCTTCTTTTCATCTGTGGACATGTTGATGCCTTCCTGGCCTAGTAAAATTGCATTCAAGTCTTGTCTGCCATTCCCATAGATTAGTATCGAATACGCCCACTTCTTAAGCAAGAGTCCGTGGCAAGCTTTGGAATTAGGGGGCCCTTCTTGACCCTTAACCAAAAACAGTGGGCTCCGCCTAGGCGAAGCCCACTGTTTCTTTTTGGGGAAAGAGAGTCACTCCGCCCATTCGCTACTTCTTCGCTTTTTTAGTCTGTGCAGCAGCTTTTTGTTTTTTACTTTTGTCTTTATCCTTTTTTCCGCCTTTATCTCCCATTGTGTTCCTCCTTTCTTAGTGAGATGGACTCATCACTCCGCGAAGGTTACTCAAACCTAGACCGATTTAGAAAAGCCAATTTTTTTTTGCGTGCAATGCCCTTAGGAACTATAGCCTAGAGAACAATTTCGAGCATGCTCTGAGTGGTCAAGTATTGCAAGGAGGGGTTACGCCTGACTGGAAGAAACAAGAAGATCACCAATTCGAACTGCGTCCTTGAGGAAAAATAAATCAGTCACTTTTTCTCGCTCAGTGAGGAAATCTACGAAACTCAAACCAACCACATCCAGGGTTGTCCTTACAGGCCATCAGTGATATCATGATATCTTAATGGAGGGATATTGCATGGCACAACTAATTGTCCGAAATCTTGAAGAAGATGTAAAGATTCGGCTGCGGCAACGGGCCTCTCGTCATGGTCGAAGTGTGGAAGAAGAAGTACGTGATATCCTTCGGGATGCTACAAAAGGAGAAGGTAAACGCAAGGGAGGCATTGGATCTGCAATGAGCCAGCTTTTCCAAGGCATTGGGCTAAAACAAGACATTCCAGAACTTAAAGGGATGTCGCCCAAACCAACTGGATTCGAAAAATGATTATTCTTGATACCAATGTCCTTTCTGCCGTCATGCAAGAAAAGAGTGATCAAGCAATCGTAGCATGGCTGGACCAACAAGCTTGGGAATCAATCTGGACGACAGCTATAACTGTGTTTGAAATTCGGTTAGGATTGTCCACCCTCACCAAAGGGAAACGGCGAGTCAAACTCGAAGAGGCATTTCAAAAGACACTAGAAAATATTCTCGAAGGGCGAGTATTATCATTTGATGAAAATGCCGCACTTGCAGCAGGAGAGTTAGCTGCCGAACGGAAAAAACGTGGAATCACGATAGACATGAGAGATACCCAAATCGCAGGCATCGCAATCGCTAAACGAAGCGCAATCGCCACACGGAATACCAAAGACTTTAAAGAATTAGCGGTCCCAGTGATTAATCCGTGGGAGAAAACCTAAGCAGAAACCTCAAAACTCAATTTAAAGTCCTACCCAAATACTTATTACTCACGTAAGACCATCACATATCAATAACATTTTTTAGCAAAACGCTTGACTCTCAACCGAAAATTTGCCCCCTTTCTCTTTAGTCCGCTTGAAATATTATGGCGTTCATGACAGAGGCATACGGTTCAAGCAAGGGGTGTGTAGTCGACCTCACGGCCTTCCGGGTCGATCACGAACGCAAATCTAGGGGGCGACAACTGTAGCGACTGCTTCAAAGCCTCGACGATCTGTCGCTCTTCATCAGATGTTCCCCCTTCCAAGGCAAGACGCAAGTGCCAGACCTCAGCGCTATTCGGCTTTATACACTGGAAATGTGCACGCTGGTCCGAGATCAAAGGTTCGAGGCGTACCACACAGGAGTCTTGCGCTTGGACCATCGCAGGCAAGCCGCTATGAGTTAGATAGCGTGCCACAGCCTCGCGAAACAGAGGTCGAAAGGCCTCAATCCAACCATGACTACCAAGTAAGAGAGCCAAGTAGACAAGGTCTTGGGGCTCCGCTGTTCTCAGTTCGTGCCTGACCAAGAAATCACCCGCCTGCTGTCCGATATCCAGGCTGCATGGGTTTGGGGACATAAGCCAGCGACGGATCAGGGCAGTTTCGAGAGATCGAATTCCCTCCATCACACGCCGAAACGGGTTTGGGTCGAGATCAAGCCCAAGCGAGCTGTTGCCGTGCAGAAAACGGTAACTACTCCATGCATCGGGCAGGGCGATGTCAACAAAGGTACAGGGTGCAGCGCACCACTGCTCACAAGCATTCTCAAAGTCCTTTAGGTCCCCGCGATAGGCCTCAACGAGCAACGTATCAGCCTCAGGCGCGACTGTACTGTCGGGACGTGGTTCTCTTGCGATTGCGACCTTCTGTCCTGATTCAATGCGGTCAATGTCGAGGAAAATCCCTTTTTGAAACGAGCGGCCGCTTGCGAGGAAAAACTCGGATGCACACCAACCACGCAGTGGATAGTCGTCATTTGCGCAACGCAACGCTACCAACGTTGACGACATCACGAGATCGTCGAGCGAGTTCAGTGATCGGCGGAATTCTACTTCTTCGTCCAGGTTGTGTGGCTTCTGAGGCATACAACAATAGTCGAACCAGACGCCGATGGACCCTGCCAATGCGAAGTGAAACGCCTCTCGATCATCCTGGTAGAGCTCTCGGTAGCGACGCACCATGGCTTTCGCGTCACGGCCAGCGACAGTCGGTGTGGAATCCTTAAAGATACCGTGGCCGAACATCCGCCGAACTACTTCGCTTGCTTGCAGCATGCCTTCGAAGTCGAGCGCTGGAACAAGCTGCAGGCGTTCTTCTGGATCTACAAGGGTTGCCTCGACCAAGGTACAAATCTGACAGAGGAACTGCTGAATGGCTCGGAGTTGAATCCCATTCGGGTCGGGATGGGTCAGCGTATCCCACCGGTGGGATACAAACAGAAGTACAAGCGGCGGCTCTCCGGGCGACAGCCACACGTCATCATCCGTGATGTCTTGCCGTCTCTTCATCTCGCGCATCGAGAGTACGCTCCGACCTGATAGAACACGAAACGACTCACAGACCATCTCCCAAGACAACATAACGCGGCCCTCCGACTACCCACACTAAAGTATTTTAACTTTCCACTAAGGCGTATTAAAATTCCCTCGCCCCCATGAAATGGGGGCGCAGGTAAGGGTGAGGGGGTCTTCACGAACGGTTAAATCGCTATAAATCATGAGATGGCGCGCTGGTTTAGGGTTGCTTCGCAAATTGCTGAACGGCTGGACTTTCGCGTCATGCGGCATCATCATGGAAGTAAACGGCGGCACCAACCGTCCGCTTGACCGCGGTGTTTTGCGTAAGTTACTGCAAAGAACTGTCATTCCCCTCAGTGAGGAACTTGAATCCAGCATGCCATTGATCATAGTCTAGCGGTGAGAATCTTTTCCAAATAACGATCCCATCGTCCCCTGCATGGCCCGAATAATGTGCCTCCAGCTGCCCATCTATCCATCGACACGTATACACACGGTACATCTTCAGGCTTTTATCAACAAAGGTGGGCGAAAGCGCAAAATTGCAAAAAGAATCATTTCTAATGCTAGGGTAGACAATCGCATCAATTCCTTTTTCATAAAGCCAAAAGTGACTGATTGAAGAGGTGTCGCGATAATTGTCTACTCTAAATTGCAGGGCTGAGTTATGGATTCGCTCCCAGCCTAGAGGTGTTCGGCCAAAATTGGCTGGATTCCCATTGATATGTTCCCTGACTTCATCTCGAAAACCAGCCCACTCAGAAATCCCATTGTATTCATCGTGGAGCAGCAATAGTGCCTCCATTTTTACTGGTTTTGGTGTATAGAAGACAGACAAGTGAAGCCAGTCGCCATTCTCTAGCATGATTTCCTCAGCTATGATCTCAGGTGTTTCCCCGGCATAGAACACCGGGCACCCTGGAATGTTCGCCCGACCATAAGTCTTACAGTATTCAGAAGGAGGGTAAGAGAAGTGATTCTCTGGCGGCTTCAGTTTAGTCGGATCAGCTTTTCTACCCCTGATGAACCCTTCTCTCGTATCATTGAGAACGCATGTTGAGATGGCTTCCAGACCATACTTCACGCGTATCTTGTGATAGAGCTGAACCGCGGATTCATGGTAATCCTCGAGAGAGGTCATTTGGTTACATTATCCAAACAGCGTAAAGCGATATGGGTGAATACCTGATGTTCCTGTAAGAAGCAGAAGTCTTATAACGCCTGAGTTGTACCATGCCAAGCAGCATCTTTTTCAAACCAAAATATTTAAAAAATGTTCCCGACATCTTTCATTTTCTTTTTTAAAGAAATTCTTACCTTTCCCTGTCAATTCCGTCAGATCTCATTTGAATGCGTCTCAAAATCCCCAAGCATGACTGAATCTGCCTCTAAAAGTATGCTTGAGTGAAATCGATAGAAACCTCTCTGAGTACCATTATTCGTAGACCTCATTCCCAACTAAAGTACGCGTTTACTGATCAAGTGGGCTGAGGGTCAGGTCTTGCAAGGCCACATAACTACATGAATTGCGGGCTGGGTCAGACAAAACGTGTCAAAAACCTCTTTTCTGGAATTTGGCTGCAGCACTTCAATGGTTACGGAAGAGGTTCGATCTTTTCCAAGGGGTCTAAACTCTTCGCTTTTTCCCAGTCTGAGAGAAGTTCATTTTTATGGAGCGTGGCCCATTCAATGACAAGAGCGATGGCTCGTGGCGACAACTGTCCTGAAAACACTGTGAGAGTATTCACATCGATCAGGGCTTCATGCTCTGCGTACTCAGCATGAAAGTGTTGCGGGTAGTGATCATCAAAATACATCTTGATCACAATTCCCTAAAAGTGAAATATTTCAAGCATTCACACCGGTCTTCAATGTTGGGAAGACTTCCTCTGGTGATTTTTTCGTCAAACGCATATAAATCGAATCCTGACACAAATCAAGATCCTTACCCCACGTCAATTCCCCATGAGGTCCAATTTTGACATCATTGAAACGCTCGCCACTTTCCCAGGCCTTGAGCACTCCTCGCCCGACAAGATCGGACAAATCGACTTCGCCAGTTATCTGATCATCGTAGCGAAGCCATAATCGGAAATTTTGCAGTGGTTTAACTTCTAAAAGTTTTGGCATATTTTCACCTCTAATCTGAGAATGATAGTACGCAACCCCCATGATACCAAGGGATTCCATCAATGCTTGCTGGTTCTTTGAGTTGTAGACTCTTCAAATTTCACGAAGGCTTTTCCAACCCCATCTTTTGCATGCGTGAGACCAAGGTTGTGGGCTTGATGCGAAGCACGGCCGCAGCACCATCATCCCCGTAGACTTTCCAACTGACTTTCTCCAAGGCCCTTCTGATGTTTTCCCGTTCAAGGTCACGCATTTCGTCTTCGGTCAGGATTTCGGTTTGTCCTGGATTTAACGATTTCTTTCCTTTTAATAAGGAAGGTCGAGCTGGCTCTGACACTTTGGGAAGACCAAACTGAAGCGTGCTGCAGCGCGAGGTGATGACTGCTCGTTCGATGACATTTTGTAATTCCCTAATATTGCCAGGCCAATCATATTTTTGCAGATCGATGACATGGGCTTGGGTGAGCCTTGGTGGGTCTGAGCAATTCATTTTCTTGCCGGTGAGTTCTAAAAAGTTTGTGGCTAAGAGTGGGATGTCTTCTTTTCGCTCACGTAATGGTGCGACTTCCAAAGGGAACACATTCAATCGATAGTATAAGTCTTGTCGAAACCGTCCGGCTTCGACTTCTTTTTTTAAATCGCGATTGGTCGCCGCGACGACACGCACATCGACTTGCCTGGTTCGTTCATCCCCTACTCGCTCGTATTGGTTTTCTTGAAGGACCCGCAGGAGTTTACTTTGGAGATCGAGTGGGATTTCTCCGACTTCATCGAGAAACAGCGTTCCGCCATCTGCGGCTTCAAACCTTCCGGGTCGATCTCTGAGTGCTCCCGTGAATGCGCCTTTGACGTGCCCGAAAAATTCACTTTCGTATAACTCACGTGGAATGGAGGCGCAGTTCACTTTGATGAGTGGCTTGTCTTTTCGGAGGCCACGTTTGTGAATTTCTCTGGCGACCAGTTCCTTGCCGGTTCCTGATTCACCGAGTATCAATACGCTGGCATCCGTCGGTGCGACGAGTTCAATTTGCCGTATCATCGTTTGCAATGCCGGGCTTTGCCCTACGATATCTCCGAAGGCTTGGGCTTCTAATACTTCTTCGCGCAGAAACGTATTTTCTAATTTCAATTGTTCTTGCAGGTGTTCAATTTCTTCAAAGGCATTGGTGTTCGCGATGGCGACCCCCACATGATCGGCAACCATTCGTAACCATGTTGGCGCATCTTCCGTAATCGGAGCCCGCGTAAATACGGCCAGAACTCCTAATATATTGTCTTGATACTTGATGGGTTGCCCATAGAACCCGTGAATGCCTTCTTGCTGGGCCCAATCCTTCCGGGCGATCCAACTCTCTTCATCTTTGACTTCAGGAATGATCACGGGCTCACCTGTTCCACCAATGTGGCCCACCTTCATTGAGCCCAATGGGAATCGGCGAAAATTGCCATTTAATCCATTCCATTGTTCATCGGGATTCACTACCGAACTGCCAGCACTGGCAACCAAGTGCAGACACGTCGATTGATCTGCGCATTGCTCTCGCATTCGACAGCTTCCACAGATATCGCCAGGGCGCTTTAACCAAATTCGGCTTAAAGCCACTTCGGGCCTCGATGCGATTCGGTTCACGATGAGTTTTAACAACTCGTCGAGCGTTCGCTGTTGTGCGATATCCAGTACTAGGCATTTAAAGGTGGCGAATTCAGTTGGACAAATTTTCTCTGGTTCCATTTTTTCAAGCCTCCACGAATTTTCGTGAATTATACCTGAAGGGCGTACTGCAACGGAAATTCGTTCCAATATTCATTGTCAAACCAGAACATAATTCCAATAATTTCAATAACTTATGATTATTTTAACTTTGGCACGCAACTTGGAATAGAAGTATACAAACGCAAAAACGATATCCCACAACAAGGAGAAATTATCATGAATAGACTAGAAGCCATCGACCCTGAAACTGCTACGGGGCAAGCCAAAAAATTATTGGATGGTGTGCAGAAGAAACTTGGGTTCACGCCGAATGTCATGCGGACTATGGCCAACTCACCAGCCGTGCTTCAAGGCTATCTTAGTTTTTCGAATGCCCTGGGCAAAGGTTCACTTTCTCCAAAATTGCGAGAGCAAATTGCCTTAGTCGTGGCTCAAGACAACGAGTGCGAATACTGCCTTGCGGCGCATTCGGCCATTGGCCGAACGGTGGGTCTCAGCGAGGAAGCCATTCGCGATAGTCGACGGGGAGAATCTCCAGATGGGAAGGAAGCAGCCATTCTCGAATTTGCAAGCACATTGGTTGTGAATCGCGGATGGGTCACGGATGAGGAAGTCGCGAGAGTTCGGAAAGTCGGCGTCACCGAAGGCGAGACTGCAGAGATTATCGCGAACGTCTCCCTGGCCATTTTCACAAATTATCTCAACCACGTCGCGCAAACAGAAATTGATTTTCCAGAGGTCGAGCAATTAGCGGTTGCGTAACCATAATTTTTATATAAAGGAGGATATTACAATGACACGCTTCAAACAGACATTCAAAAAAGTTCTGACAATACTTGCTGTCGTACCGTTTGGCCTTATTGGCACCTTGATGGCTGGAGCCATTGCCTCCAACACCACAGAAACCACAGCAGAAGCAAAGACGACCATCACGGCACCAGCTAGTTATCCAACCCTCCACAAAACCATTACGGTGGATGGCTTGGACATTTTTTATCGAGAGGCGGGACCAAAGGATGCTCCAACTATTTTATTGCTGCATGGATTCCCAACCTCTTCCCATATGTTTCGCAACTTGATTCCGCAATTGTCAGATCGGTTTCACGTCGTCGCTCCAGATTACCCGGGGTACGGAAACAGCTCCATGCCCACGGTTGATGAGTTTGATTACACCTTCGACAACCTTGCGAAGGCCATGGAATCATTCACTCAAAAGATTGGATTAAAGACCTATAGCTTGTATTTGATGGATTATGGAGCACCCATCGGCTTTCGTCTTGCGGTAGCCCACCCAGAACGAGTCCAGGGACTTATTATTCAGAATGGCAACGCCTACGTCGAAGGCATCGACAATAATTTCTGGGAGCCGATCAGGGAATATTGGGCGGATCGCAAAGCCATCAACAAGGGCCTGGACAATGCTTTCTGGAAGAACGTCAAAGCAGCGTATAAGCAACCCAACATGGCAAATGAGGATGCGCTACGCTTCTTGGTCACCTTGGGTGCGACCCAATGGCAATACACGAACGGGGTTCGTAACAAAGAGATGATCAGCCCTGACAACTGGCACGTCACGCAGAGACTGTTGGATCGAAAGGGCAATGAAGCGATTCAACTTCAACTGTTCTACAGCTATGGCTCGAACCCTTCACTGTATCCAACGTGGCAAGAGTATTTGCGGAAATATCAACCGCCTACGCTTATCGTGTGGGGACAGAATGATCAAATTTTTCCGGCAGAAGGGGCGCATCCCTACAAGCGAGATTTAAAAAACCTTGAATTCCATTTACTCGATACCGGACACTTTGCCCTTGAAGAGGATGGGGAGATTATTGCCCAACATATCCGCCGATTCTTCGACCAACGCGTGGCATCGGTCAATTGAAACGAGCCTCAAAGATTCCATCGATACAGCCTCTCTCCAATGGGGAGAGGCTGGAGGATCAAAGGAGAACACAACATGACACAGCCAATTAGTGATATTGCCTTTACGCCATCAGTCAAAGCCATTCAAGAACGTATGGGATCACGGAAACAATATGAACGCATGGAAGACCGCGGAGGATGGGAAAGCACCATCACCAAAGACCTGACTGACTTCATCGCCGAACGGGATTCC
>JAJFJH010000325.1 GCA_021774155.1 Nitrosomonas sp. | reverse complement strand
TAGGCAAAGCGTATTTTGAGGAAAAACGTTACCCCTTGGCTGGTACTCAGTTTGAACTAGCTAAGGAACGAGATCCATCTGACCCGACCCCGTGGTTTTATGATGCGATTCAGAAGCAAACACAGAATCGACCAGTTGAAGCATTACGAGATATTCAGAAGTCGATTGAGTTGAATGGCAACCGTGCGGTGTATCGATCTAAGTTATTACTGGATCAGGATCAAGCTGGACGCGGTTCTAGTCTGGCGAGAATATACGATAATTTAGGCTTTGAACGTCGTGCGTTGATGGAAACGGCGAAATCTTTAAGCATTGACCCATCCAATCATTCGGCGCATCGGTTTCTTTCTGATGCTTATGTCAATATTCCTCGGCATGAAATAGCACGAGTCAGCGAATTACTCCAAGCACAACTGATGCAACCGGCTAATGTCAATCCGGTACAACCGCATTTGACAGTAGCCGACCTCAACATAATCACCAGTACAGGCCCTGCCGTAGCGGGATTTAATGAGTTTACGCCACTAATGGAGCGCAACAAACCGCAGTTAGTCGCTTCAGGCATTGTCGGCAGCAACAATACCTTTGGCAATGAAGTAGTTGCTTCCGTACTCTATGACCGTGCATCAGTTAGCGTGGGCCAATATCATCTTCAGTCCGATGGATTTCGCAAGAATAATGGTCAGAATCATGATATATACAATGCATTCATGCAGTACGTTGTGACGCCTAAACTCAACATTCAGGCTGAAATCCGCAGGCGTGAAACGCAACATGGCGATTTATTATTAGATTTTGACCAAAATGCCTTTAGAAATAATTGGCAACGGAATATAAAAGAGAATCTTGCGCGTATTGGCACAAAATACGAATTATCATCCAACCAAGACCTGATTGTTTCTGGCAGATATATTGATCGACATGAAAATTCAGACTCATTTAGTTTAAAAAACACTGGTTTCCAGCTAGAAGCACAACATCTATTACGCCACCAATATTTCAATACCATCCTTGGAGGAGGCATCTATCGGTTTGATTGGGTTCAAGAAAATAATAGTGTAAGACAAGAACTTCCTTTTAAGTATATGGATCGTAAAAATACTTATTTCTATACCCATATCAATTACCTTCGCAACTTAAATCTAACGCTGGGTTTAAGCTTTGATTCTTTTACGAGTACGTTTACCGGATCAAGAAAAGATCATGTTAACCCCAAGTTCGGCATGCAATGGAATCTTTTTAAGAGCTTACGTTTACGTGCCGCCTGGTTTGAGACCACAAAGTCTCATTTAATTGCACAACAAACATTGGAACCAACTCAGGTGGCTGGATTCAATCAATTCTTTGATGATATCAATGGGACAAGTGCACGGCGTATGGGGGTTGGACTAGACTATCATGCCACACAAACACTTTATAGTGGTGTTGAAGCCTCAAAACGAGAATTAAAAACCGAAACCGCTATTAAGTCAGGCACAGAATATTTATATCGCTCTTATCTTTACTGGACACCTCACCCACACTGGGCTGTTAAGGGAGAATTCCAATTTGAACGATATAAACGAGCTCATGAAAATACATTTATCACAAACGAGCTACCCATTCGTATTCAAACACTTAGCGCACCTGTCAGTGTAGAGTATTTTCATCCTTCCGGGTTATTCTCAGGAGTAACAGGCACCTTTGTCGAACAAGACCTGACACGCAAAGGTGATTTAGGAAAAGAGAGAAATCCCAAAACAACTAATTCCGGCATTGATGCCTTTTTCCTGCTAGATGCGTTGTTAGGCTACAGACTGCCAAATCGCAGAGGCATACTAAGCTTGGAAGGCAGAAATTTATTAGATAAAAGTTTCTATTATAGAAATATAAATAACTTTAACCAATCTGAACCGATTAACTCGCGATTTAATCCAGAAAGAACTTTTTTTGCGCGTTTGACTTTAAACTTTTAAACAGGAGAGAATTATGACATCTTATACAGTAAAGAAGGTAAGTGGCACATGCCAAGCAATTAATGTAGACACCAATCAGGTAGTTTGTAACGAAGGAGATAAAGTAGTAGTCGGTGGTAACACTTACACTGCGCTCAAGCGTCAATCGGATCAAATATGCTGTATTTATCAAGTAATTCCACCTCTCGGTGGCAATCCTGAAACTTACAAACAAGTCTGTCAAGAAGGACAAACAATATAACTAATTGCATCAGTCTGCGCAGTAGTTGATGGGTCAACCCGTCAACTACCAAATTTAAGTTTCTATTGTATTCTGTTTTGATGAGTTTCACCCATCCGCGCTTCCTATAACAAGAATAGCAATTCTTTTGTGTAAAAGCGTCATTTATTAAAAAATAGCAAACCATGATGCTGTTAGTGTTTTTTTCTTGATTGAGGGTTATAATGTTTAGCAGGCGCGGACTAGCTAATCTACGAGGTCAGAATAAAAATTTTTTAAATTTATAAACAAAACACCAAAAAAATGCCGACCAGCTCAATGCTTTCAGTTATCAAAGAATTCAAAAATCTTTCACCAAGTGAGCTAGAGACGGTGGCTGGTATTTGTCACTGGCATCGCTATGAATCGGGTGAAGATGTTGTTAGATATCACGACAACTCAAATAGTGTTTTCTTTATTCTCCAAGGTGAAATCCGAGTAACCTATCATTCACTATCTGGTCATGAAGTTATTTTATGTGATTTACCTGCAGGCGAATTATTCGGTGAATTAACAGCTATTGATGGTCGTGCTCGTTCTGCAACGGTTGTTGCCAGAACAAATACTTCACTGGCTTCAATGCCTGCACCCGACTTTCTCAATCTAATTTATTCTAATCAAAATGTCGCTGCCGCTATACTTAGCAGATTAACAGGACAAGTACGTCGCCTTACTGAGCGTATTTATGACTTCAGTACATTGGCTGTACGTAGCCGTATCCACGCAGAGCTACTTCGACTTGCAAAAAAACAAACAACTACACCAAACATGGCGATCATCACATCGGTCCCCACCCACACAGACCTCGCCAATCTTGTTAGCACACATCGTGAAGCCGTGACACGAGAATTAAACAGTTTAATCAAAAAAAACCTGATTGAACGTAAGGGTCATGACTTACATATCTTAGACGTCAGTGCATTAACTAAAATGGTCAATGATGTTCGTGGTAGCTTAGAATAAAGATATATCGAAATCATGCGATAACCTACTTCATAAATATTGACATAATTAGAGCTTACTCATAAACTATAACTTATTGTTTCATAATGTGATAAATAATTATTTAATTGTTTTTATGCAAGGTTTTTACAGGAATGCATGCAAAAACCTTGCATCTGCCTCAAACAAAATTATCTAAATATGAAC
>JAJFJH010000324.1 GCA_021774155.1 Nitrosomonas sp. | reverse complement strand
TGTTAATCAACATGCAAAAATTACCAGGGAAAGGGTGAAATCAACACTGAAAAGTTACCACCCTTTGTATGTCAATATCCGACCTTTTGTCGGAGAACCCTGGAGTGATAACAATGGATCAAATAGCCGAAATCAGGCGCCGATATTTTATTAGTAACGAAAACATCAGCGAGATAGCCAAAAGCCTTAAACTTTCACGCCCAACAGTTCGCAAAGCGTTACAGACCGAAACGGAGCCGGTATACCAACGTAGGATCCAACCGACACCAAAGCTTGGTGTTTTTAAAGCACAATTGACCGATTGGTTAGATCAAGATGCGAAGCGACCTAAGCGACAACGTCGGACCGCACAACGCTTGTTTGAATGTTTGCAAGTTGAAGGTTATCAAGGGTCATATGGGCCCGTGCAACGGTTTGTGAAGAACTGGAAACAACAAGCCTCACATCGACCATCGACAACAAAAACTTTTGTTCCATTAACATTTCCTGCCGGTGAAACAGGTCAATTTGACTGGAGTCATGAATATGTCATATTGGGCGGTGTACCACAAACGATCAAGGTTGCTCATTTCCGATTGGCTTACAGTCGGCGGATGTTTTTAGCGGCATATCCTCGTGAAACTCAGGAAATGGTGTTGGATGCACATACTAGAGCATTCACGCATTTTGGTGGGGCGCCTAAGCGGATAATTTACGACAATCTCAAGACAGTTGTGGATGCCATATTTGTTGGCAAAGAGCGTCAATTTAACCGTCGTTTTCTGACCCTGGCAAACCACTACTTGTTTGAGCCTGTGGCATGCACGCCTGCATCCGGCTGGGAGAAAGGACAGGTTGAGAATCAGGTCGGTAATGTTAGAGAATGGTTGTTTACACCAACGCCTCGATTCAAAGACTTCGCTGAACTCAATGCATGGTTGGCGTACCGTTGTGAAGAATTAGCAGTACGTAAACACCCGGAACTAGCTGAGCGTACCATTGCTGATTGCTTTGCTGAAGAAAAAACGTTACTCATTCCGATCAAGGCTCATTTTGATGGCTATGTTGAGAAAACTCTGCGGGTTTCCAGCACTTGTCTGATCAAGGTTAACCATAACCGTTACAGTGTTCCTGCCAAATGGGCCAATCGCATTATTTCAGCGCGTATAACTGCTGATCAATTACGAATTGTTGCTGAGAATCAGATCGTTGCCAAACATTCCCGTTGCTATGGTCGTAACCAGCTTATTTGTAACCCTTGGCATTATTTGCCGGTTCTAGAGAAAAAGCCAGGTGCTTTGCGCCATGGCGCGCCATTTCAGCAGTGGGATTTACCAGCACCGATTCGGGTCGTCCGTGACCGCATTTTAAAACAGGACAAAGGTGATCGAGCGTTTGTGGAGTTATTATTGATGGCCAGGGCATTGGGTGAAACCGGCCTTGAAACACTAGAAGTTGCTTGTGACCTAACCCTGCAAACAGGGGTTATTGCCGCACCCATTGTGCTGAATGAGATGCGCCGTTTAAGTGAAGCAGCACGACCAAAAATCTTACAACATATTGCATCATCAATACCCACCTTAAAAACCGTCCCCAAAGCCGATTGCAGTCGCTACGACAACTTGCGGAGAGTACGCCATGATCATTGATCGTCATGCTCAACTCAAAGCACTTCATCTACACGGCATGGCTGCCGCCTGGCAGGAATGGCAAGCTGAACGGTCGACACAACAAAAACCTGTACCCCCTGAAGTTTGGCTGGATCGATTAATTAATGCTGAACAGACAGATCGTAAGGTGCGCAGCCTAAACTATCAATTACATGCCGCCAAATTCCCGCATCATCGCGACTTGATCCATTTTGAGTGGACAGAAAACCCTTTGGCCAAGGCGCGCATTGAACAACTGGCTACCGCTGGCTTCATGGCTCAAGCAAACAACCTCATTCTAGTCGGCGGCACTGGAACTGGCAAAACTCATTTGGCAATTGCTTTAGGTGTTGCAGCTATTGATCTGGGAAAACGTGTTCGTTTTTTTAATGCTGTTGATCTGGTCAATCAATTGGAAAAAGAAAAACAACTGGGAAAAGCTGGTTCTCTTGCAAAACGACTTACTCAGATTGATGCCGTTATCCTTGATGAACTGGGCTACCTGCCTTTCCCTGAATCTGGTGGCGCTTTGCTGTTTCACCTCATTAGCCAGTTATATGAAAAAACTTCTTTGATCATTACCACTAATCTTAACTTCGCTGAGTGGGTACAAGTCTTCGGCGATGAAAAAATGACCACCGCCTTACTCGACCGGATTACCCATCACTGCGATATCCTCGAAACTGGTAATGATTCTTATCGATTTAAGCACCGTAAAAAGATGCTTGAAAGCTGATTAAATAACTCGACAACTGGAAACTTTTCGGTGTTGATAGGTGGTAATTTTTGGGTGTTGATTGACACTTGCCGCGCTAATTCAAAACATTACGACTCGAAAAGTACGGTACAAAATACATAGTTTGGAGCTAATTGTAGACAACAATGGACAAAGAGTAACCGCAACAACCCTACGCGGACACTTCGATAGAGCACGTAAAAAAGCTGGAATTAAGAAGGATAGCTTCCAATTTAGAGATTTAAGAGGAAAAGCAGCAACCGACAAAACAGAAAGCAGTGGTGATATTAGACAAGCTCAAAAACAACTTGGACACACAACAATCAGCATGACTGAACACTACGTAAGAAACAGAAAAGGCGACAAAACAACTCCAACAAAATGATGATTTGCGGAACAGAATCATTTTTGCGGAACAAAAAACAAAAAGGAGTCACAAGAATAACCTTGTAACTCCTTAATTTTATTGGTGGGTCTGGTTGGACTCGAACCAACGACCAAGGGATTATGAGTCCCCTGCTCTAACCAACTGAGCTACAGACCCTATCTAACCTTTAATAAACCTTAACCGTTTCCTGTATCTAGAAAACTACGCAAACGCTCAGAA
>JAJFJH010000323.1 GCA_021774155.1 Nitrosomonas sp. | reverse complement strand
CGGCACGCCCTTGCTGTAATTCTGCCGGCGTCGGTATGGTCATCCATAATTGCTGATAAAGACTCATTGCGATACCCCAATAACCCATGGCGCAATCGGGGTCGATAACGGTGACCTGGCGGAACGTTTTCTCTGCCTCGTCGTACCAGAATGAATGCAGCATCGCAACTGCCTGGTCGAATTGTGCTTGTGCAGCGGGTGTACAGGAAACCGGGAAGTGAACCTCTCCGAACTTTTTCGAATCATAGTCAGCGGCATGGTGATAAGTGCCATCAGCAATCACCGGTCCGGTCAATAAAAAGAGAATTGCTAGGATAAAAGCCTGTGTCAGTATTGTCATTGTATATCTTCAAATGGATTGCCGGTGATGAAACAGCCTAGATCGTCAAAGACGGTATAGGGTGAGCTTTTCGGACACAACTAGATCAGATGAGAGAATGGTTCTTGCATCTGTTCCAGCGCGTTCATCATGCTGAACACCCGATCTTCCAGATCGACGGCGAACTCGGGCAGATCGGCTATCTGGCTGTACAACCCGTCGTTGAATCTGGTGAAACGAGAAACTCCAGCTAAACTCCATGGTCGCAGAAAACTCCAAGGTCGGGTCTAGATAAGTAGACTACTTATCTAGACCCCGTATCCGTATCCAATTTTTCTAAAAATAATTTAGTTACGTGTCCCCGCATTTTTTACGAGTATGCTTACTTTTCTCTAACTACGGCTACCTTTTCTTCCAGCCATTTTCTTATATCTTTAACATAGTCGTCCCAATAGCTCGTAGTCGCGACCATATCTATAACTTTAGAAAGGCCTACATTTCTTTCCCAGCCTAACCTTTCAATAATGTCATCTATATATTTGTGATCATTATCTACCTCGACTATCTCATTGGCCACCTCAATAATTTCATTTGTTTCTTCGTCACTTGATTCCTGTGTAGCAACAATCAAAAAATGTAAATATTTTTCAGGGTGTTGGCCAACTGGCAACCGAAATTGACTTATTAAAGTTAGAGCAAGTTCTCTAGATTCGCGAACTTTCTCATCATGTCCAGTCAAAACTTTTTTCAGCGCGACGTTCTTTTCATCTCTCGTCGTATAGATATCACCATCAAGGACAAAAAGAGAGTTTTTACAATCTTCTCCACCAAGTAACAAACCCCCAACAGTCGTAAAGCAATTTACAGCTGCTCCATAACGATTAATTGCTACATATTTTGCAATTTTTAGTTGCGCCGCTAATTTCTGTACTATGGTTGCAGCCAAATCATCTTCAACAAATATTTCTAATGGCTTAGGCTGAATTCCAGTCAACCTATTAATAGCATCAGGCTTTGTTTCATTGAAACACAGAGTTTTTCCTGGTTTGCATATTATGTGCCTTATATTAATAAGCTTCTCTAACTCAAGAATACTCTCACGATGTGTTGTAAATATTATTTGTAATTTCTTTGATTCTGCTCTGTCAGAAACAACTTCGACTAATTTTTTATGGCCCGATCGTGTAAAAGCAAATCAAGCTCATCTATTAGTATCAATGAATATTTTTTCGCGCGAAATACTTTCTCTAATATATAAAATACCTTCTGTTCCCCAGCACTCATGCTGAGTGCAGAATACCTTAAACCCTCGACCTCTACCCCGATAAAGTTTTTGCTCGAAGCGGTATGAATGTTAAATCTTGAGTATGTTCTATTAAGTATCAAGGATGCTTTTTGCAGTATTTCAATAATGATAGTCTCTTCTATTAGCTTCGTAGAATAGTTTATTTTAGCTATTTTCTTTTCAGATTCAATCATCGGCACACACTTATCTATACCAATATAATAAACATCTCTCTCGGGTCTGTTTGCATATCTAGGTGTCCAGCGGACTTGTGTTTTTTTATATTCTCTCAGAATATTATCGTGAAGATTGCTTCCTTCTCGATAGCTATGTGTAATACTCAGTTCACTTCCATTCCACAGTGCATCTGTACTTGGCAGGAAAAACCAACTGAATTTATAGTTTTCTCCAACTTCTATTGAAGAATAAGCACATGCGAGTGCATGTAGTATTGTAGATTTACCATTCCCGTTAGGACCTAGTATTGCGGTTACAGGTGAACCGTCGAAAGAGATTTCCAGGTCAACTAAGTTTTTTAATCTAGCTACTCTCATAGAATGCAATACTTGTTGTGAAGCTGCCATAGAAACCTTTTTATATTAAAAACAATACATTTAACTCTATTCCCCACCATTTCCTCCGGCACCACCCAGGCATCAAACTCTTCAGCCGTCACATAACCGGTGGCGATTGCAGCGGCTTTTAATGTAGTTGCTTCTTTATGCGCTTTTTGGCGATTTCTGGGAATTCAAGGGACACATAACTTAACTAATAGCATTTAGCTAATATGCACCCCTTTTACCTAATAAACCTTTCTGGCCAATCAATAAACAATAACTTTCTATGTAAAATTCATCATGTCATACAAGAAGAACCACTATTAATCAAACACTAATCGCCTCTTTCTCAATACCAAAACGCAATTCGGTACACATTGAGTTTTCTAACACCAGGTCAATGGGGTGACCAAGCGCATCTTCTAAAGTAAATAGCACACCGGAAAACTTCTTCATAGTTGCAAGGCCATCGAAGGACACAATGATTTCAATATTGCTATCAGACCTCTTTTCATCACGCACCACAGAATCAAACAAAGCTAATCGAATCACGCCGAAACGTTTAACTAAGTCAGGTTTTAATTTAGCCAGTATCTGTATTGTTTGACTACGGTTCATATCAATCCCTTATATGTTTATTACCGATTCAATCATCAAACTCACATCAATTAGTACAATGCGCTTTGTATATTAGCGCCTACTTCCCTGCCATCTCCTTAGCTCGGATTCATCAACCATCACATAACCGAATTCTAAAATGTGTCATTTACTCAAAACAATCACCCAAACTAATTTTTCTTACCAACAAACACATTCATTCGTTTAGCGCATTTTTAATATTCTTCAGTTCAATGAGCAATACTGGAATATCGTCTTGAATAATGCTCCATAAAGTATCATTATCAATTCCCAAATATCCATGTATCAATCGATTTCGAGTTGCAATAATCTGTCGCCAGGGAATCGAGGCATTTGTTTCTCTTATTTCTGTGGGAATATGTGATGCCGCTTCGCCAATCAATTCTAAGTTACGAACCGTAGCATCATAATTCAAGCCAGTGGTTTCAAACGTGGCCTGATTCAAACCATCGCAATAAGCGATAACTTTTTCTGCGAAATCGATCATGTCATCCAAATAGAAAAGCCACGCCCGCTCAAACATTAATCGCTTCTTGTTCAATGAAAGGTCGCAATTCAGCACGCATTGCTTTTTCAGTTACTAAATCGACAGGATGACCAAGTGCATCTTCCAGACAAAACTGAACACCAAAGTATTTCTTCGATGTTGCTGGGCCATCAAAGGATACGATGATATCTATATCACTTCCTGGCTTTGCTTCATCACGGACTGTAGAACCAAACAAAGCTAGTCGCGTCACGCCAAAACGTTTAACTAAGTCAGGTTTTAATTTAGCCAGTATCTGTATTGTTTGACTACGGTTCATATCAACCCCTTCTATGTTTATTACCGATTAAATCATCAAACTCACATCAATTAGTACAATGCGCTTTGTATATTAGCGCCCTACTTCCCCACCATTTCCTCAGGCACCACCCAAGCATCAAACTCTTCAGCCGTCACATAACCCGTCGCAATTGCTGCGGCTTTTAATGTGGTTGCTTCTTTATGCGCTTTTTTAGCGATCTCAGAAGCTTTGTCATAGCCAATGTGAGGGTTGAGTGCAGTAACAAGCATCAAAGAATTGTGCATCAAGTTATCAATGCGCTCGTGATTGGCTTGGATACCTACCGCACAGTTGTCATTAAAACTCACTATTCCATCCGTTAGTAAGCGCACACTTTGCAGGAAATTATGAATAATCATGGGCTTCATGACATTGAGTTCAAAATTACCCATGGCCCCACCGACATTAATGGCGACGTCGTTGCCAATGACTTGGCAACACAGCATAGTCACGGCTTCTGATTGAGTGGGATTGACCTTACCTGGCATGATGGAACTACCCGGTTCATTTTCTGGAATATTCAATTCACCAATGCCACAACGCGGGCCAGAGGCTAGCCAACGGATGTCGTTGGTGATTTTCATTAGCGACGCAGCCAGTGTTTTAAGTGCGCCATGGGCATAGACCAGCGCATCATTACAAGCCAGCGCTTCAAATTTATTGGGTGCGGTAATAAATGGCAGCGCTGTTAAACTCGCCAATTCAGCGGCGACACGTACTGCAAATTCAGGATGCGCATTCAGCCCGGTGCCGACAGCGGTGCCGCCTAATGCCAACTCATGCAGATGGGCGGCCGATGCTTGAACATGCTTTAGAGCATGATCCAGTTGCGCGACATAACCAGAAAATTCTTGACCTAAGGTGAGCGGTGTCGCATCTTGCA
>JAJFJH010000322.1 GCA_021774155.1 Nitrosomonas sp. | reverse complement strand
TCGATCAGTTTGTGAATAACACCTAGCTCTATAATCTCACTCTCACGAGAAATGCCTTCGCCATAAAGAATGTCGAATTCAGCTTGCTTAAATGGTGGCGCAACTTTATTTTTAACAACCTTTACCCGCGTTTCGTTGCCGATGATTGAATCACCCTTTTTGATGGATCCAGTACGACGAATGTCCAATCGAACGGACGCATAAAACTTCAGTGCATTGCCACCGGTTGTTGTCTCAGGATTACCAAACATGACGCCAATTTTCATGCGCAGCTGATTGATAAAGATCACCATGGTATTGCTGCGCTTAATATTGGCAGTTAGTTTACGCAAAGCTTGTGACATTAGTCTGGCTTGCAACCCCATTTGCGGATCGCCCATTTCACCTTCAATTTCTGCGCGTGGTGTTAGGGCGGCAACTGAGTCTACAACGACGACATCGACAGAACTCGAGCGCACCAGCATGTCAGCAATTTCTAATGCTTGTTCACCGTTGTCTGGCTGAGAAATCAGTAACTCCTGGACATTAACACCAATTTTCTGCGCATATTGTGGATCCAGCGCATGCTCCGCGTCGATAAAAGCGGCAGTGCCCCCTAATTTTTGCATCTCTGCGATAACTTGTAGCGTTAACGTTGTTTTGCCGGATGACTCAGGTCCATAAATCTCAATAACACGACCGCGTGGCAGGCCGCCAACACCTAAGGCAATATCAAGACCTAAAGAGCCGGTGGATACGACCTCAATATCTTTGACAGCTTCATTCTCGCCAAGACGCATAATCGAGCCTTTGCCAAATTGCTTTTCAATTTGAGACAGTGCGGCTGCCAGCGCTTTGCTTCTGTTTTCGTCCATGATTTATCCTATTAAGAGTCTGCCAAATTATCGCATATTCAATACGGGGAAGATGCTGATTTATTAGATGACTTTCTTTCACTGTAAAAAATTCGAGTATCTGGTCTGCCTGCGATATAATCGACGGTTGAAACTTGAGTGGGGAGCATTCAGTTTTTATCAAAAAATAGCATTAAGGTGATGCTATAACAAATTGTAACTTAGGGAGAATAGTTATCCGAATTATTTTATTAGGTGGCCCTGGTGCTGGTAAAGGCACGCAAGCCAATTATATTAAGGAACATTTCGGTATTCCACAAATTTCTACCGGTGACATGCTTCGCGGCGCGGTTAAAGCAGGAACCGAGCTAGGTGTCATGGCAAAAAAGATAATGGATTCGGGTGGACTCGTTTCGGATGACATCATTATCAATTTGGTCAAAGAACGTATTGCACAGCCAGATTGCCGTAGTGGTTTTTTATTAGATGGTTTTCCTCGTACCATCCCTCAGGCTGACGCAATGAAAGACGCCGGCGTACAAATTGATAAGGTCATTGAAATTGATGTGGCGGATGCAGAAATCATCAAACGTATGTCTGGACGTAGAGTTCATCCTGCCTCAGGTCGTACCTACCATATAGCATACAATCCACCTAAAGTTGAGGGTGTGGACGATGAAACGGGTGAGGTACTCATCCAGCGTGATGACGACAAGGAAGAGACAGTGACAAAACGGCTGAAAGTCTATCATAATCAAACTGAGCCATTGATTGAATACTATTCAAAATGGTCGGTTAATGAGGAAACTAATGCGCCGGGCTTTAATAAAATTGCTGGAATTGGATCCGTTGAAGAAATCCGTGATCGTATTTTTGCTGCACTGAAATAGCCACACCTCGTCTTTATGACTTGTCGTAACGATATTCAAAAATAAGAACAAGCAGCCGTTGCAGGCTCCGTATCAGTTAAGTAAGATTTAACCAAGTAATTGCTAACGATTTAATCAATCAGGAGGAGTAAAATATGGCACTAAAGAATGCGTTTTACGCTCAATCGGGCGGCGTTACTGCCGTCATTAACGCCTCTGCAGCTGGCGTTATCGAAGCGGCGCGTAGAAACAAAGATAAGATAGGTAAAGTATATGCGGGTCGTAATGGCATCATTGGCGCATTGACTGAAGACTTAATCGATACCGATGGTGATTCAGCTGAAGCGATTGCAGCACTACGCCACACACCTTCGGGTGGCTTTGGTTCTTGCCGCTATAAGCTCAAGGGTATTGAGCAAAATCGCCGTGAATATGAGCGTTTAATCGAAGTGTTTAAAGCGCATGATATCGGTTATTTTTTCTACAATGGCGGTGGAGATTCTGCAGACACTTGCCTAAAAATCTCACAAATCTCTGACACACTGGGTTACCCAATCCAAGCTGTTCACGTACCTAAGACCGTTGACAATGACTTGCCAATTACCGATTGCTGTCCTGGTTTTGGTTCAGTCGCAAAATATATCGCAGTGTCTACACGTGAAGCAAGCTTTGATGTAGCAAGCATGTGCAAGACATCAACCAAAGTATTTATTCTGGAAGTGATGGGACGTCATGCGGGTTGGATTGCGGCAGCGGGTGGTTTAGCTTCTAGCAAAGACTGTGAGATTCCTATTGTTATTCTTTTCCCAGAAGTTTCTTTCGATAAAGCGAAGTTTCTTGCCAAAGTGGATGATTGTGTCAAGAAATTTGGTTACTGCTCAGTGGTCGTATCTGAGGGTGTGAAGGGTGAAGATGACAAGTTCTTGGCTGACCAAGGGTTACGTGACGCTTTTGGGCACGCACAATTAGGTGGTGTTGCACCCGTTGTGGCCGGTATTATTAAAGATGGCTTAGGGCTGAAATACCACTGGGGTGTTGCAGATTACCTACAGCGTGCCGCACGTCATATTGCTTCAAAAACTGACGTCGAGCAAGCTTACGCCATGGGCCAGGCGGCAGTGGAATATGCCCTTGCGGGACACAATGCAGTGATGCCAACTATTGATCGTGAATCAAATTCACCTTATCGTTGGAAGGTAGGTATGGCACAGCTTGCAGATGTTGCTAACGTTGAAAAAATGATGCCTGCTGAATACATTAGCGAGGATGGTTTTGGAATTACTGAGGCATGTCGCGAATACCTTGCGCCACTTATTGAAGGCGAAGATTATCCGCCATATAAAGATGGACTCCCTGACTACGTGCGTTTAAAAAATGTAGCAGTTAATAAGAAACTAAGTGGTTTCGAGGTATAATCCGCGTTAAATCGAATTAATTCTGCAACAAGATCATGTTTTATATATTATTGTTGCGATTTTTTTTGGTAAATTTTAAGTATTAAAATGCAGTGTTTTATTAGGCCAAGACTCTGCATATTGTTTTAGGTGGTCTGACTTTAATTGGAGTTTTTTTATGGCTAATGGTTTAATTCTTGCAATACTTTGTGGTATTGCAGCCCTGGTAGTCAGTGGTGTCTGGATCAGGGCCATTTATCTCAAATCTACGGGCACTGAACGTATGCAAGAAATCGCTGCTGCGATTCAAGAAGGCGCATCAGCTTATCTCAAGCGCCAATATACATCCATTGGTGTTGTTGGTCTTGTGTTATTTGTGCTCATCGCGATAGCAATATCATGGGATACGGCCATTGGTTTTGCATTAGGTGCGATTCTTTCCGGCGCAGCTGGTTTCCTCGGCATGCATGTTTCTGTTCAGTCTAATGTACGTACTGCTGAAGCAGCACGCACAAGCCTGGAAGAGGCGCTGGATGTGGCTTTTCGTGGCGGTGCAATTACCGGCATGTTAGTTGTTGGCTTAGGCCTACTGGGTGTTGCGGGCTATTGCGCCATGCTATTCAACGGTGCAGATGCTGACGCATCTGTCAGTGATGTTATCAAGCCACTGATCGGCTTTGCTTTTGGTGGTTCGCTCATTTCTATTTTCGCTCGTCTTGGTGGTGGTATTTTCACCAAGGGTGCTGACGTTGGTGCTGACTTAGTTGGTAAAGTGGAAGCTGGAATTCCTGAAGATGATCCTCGTAACCCTGCCGTTATCGCTGATAACGTGGGTGATAACGTGGGTGACTGTGCAGGTATGGCTGCCGATTTATTTGAGACCTATGCGGTAACAATTATTGCGACCATGTTGTTAGGCGCGTTGTTGTTCACAGCCACTGAAACTTCTGCAATGGACGCTGTTATATTCCCGTTAGTATTAGGCGCGGCTTCCATTGTTGCTTCTATCATTGGTTGCCATTACGTTAAAATGACGCCTGGTGGCACCATCATGGGTGCGCTGTATCGCGGGTTAATTATTGCAGGCGGTATTGCCTTTGCGCTCTTCCTTCCGATAACCATTTGGTTTATGTCCGACATGACACTCGAGATTGCTGGTGAAGAGGTGACGGGCTTTAGTTTGGTTATGCGTGTATTTGTGGCAGCAGGAATTGGTCTGCTGTTAACCGGTGTATTGGTTGTTATCACTGAGTACTACACATCAACAGAATATCCACCTGTTAAGCATATTGCTGAAGCATCAACGACTGGCGATGCAACTAACATTATTGCTGGTTTAGGTGTTGGCATGCGTGCGACAGCTGCGCCAGTATTGGTCGTTTGCTTAAGTATCTTGATTGCCTATTCATTAGCTGGCCTCTACGGTATTGCAATTGCTGCAACTGCGATGTTATCGATGACAGGTATTGTTGTCGCATTGGACGCTTATGGTCCAATTACTGATAATGCGGGTGGTATTGCTGAAATGGCCGAAATGCCTGAGTCTGTTCGCGCCATTACCGATCCATTAGATGCAGTTGGTAATACAACCAAAGCGGTAACCAAAGGTTATGCTATTGGTTCTGCTGGTTTAGCTGCGTTAGTGTTGTTTGCAGATTACACGCACGGCTTGGAGCATGCGGGTCACGATCTGACATTTGATTTGTCTAATCACATGGTCATTATTGGTCTGTTCATTGGTGGTTTGATTCCTTATTTGTTTGCTGCGATGTCAATGGAAGCGGTTGGTCGTGCAGCGAGTTCTGTTGTGATTGAGGTTCGACGTCAATTCAAGGAAATTCCAGGCATTATGGATGGTACAGCTAAGCCCGACTATTCACTTGCAGTTGATATGTTGACCAAAGCAGCCATTAAGGAAATGATGATCCCATCACTCTTGCCAGTCATGATCCCATTGTTGGTTGGTATCATCCTGGGTCCACAAGCTTTAGGTGGCGTACTGATGGGTTGTATCATTACAGGTATCTTTATTGCGATTTCTATGACCACCGGTGGTGGCGCATGGGATAACGCAAAGAAATATATTGAAGATGGTAATTGTGGTGGAAAAGGTAGCGATGCTCACAAAGCATCTGTTACTGGTGATACCGTTGGCGATCCTTACAAGGATACGGCAGGTCCAGCGATTAACCCACTAATTAAGATTATTAACATCGTGGCATTGATGATTATTCCACTGTTGTAGATATTCTTACGTAACACAAAAGGCATACCACTTATCCTGGTATGCTTTTTTTTTCGACTGCTTTTTTGTTAACGTCAAAACCAATTCCAATTCATTTCCAATTCGTTCCAGCGATACATCCCCTTTTATTTTATGTGATAATCATCAAGTCTTATGCATTGCGAAGGGTTTTCGCTAATAGATCTAATAAATCAACTTTCGCACCATTCATAAGGTGGATATTTTGATTTTTAACTCAATTTTAGGGTGATGTTTATGACTCCTTTTTTAGGTGAACTGATTGGTACTTGTTTATTGGTATTATTAGGTAATGGTGTGGTTGCTAATGTAGTGTTAAGTAAATCAAAAGGCAATAATGCTGGCTGGTTAACCATAGCGGCTGGGTGGGGTGTTGCGCTTTTTGTGAGTGTATACGCTGTTGCTGCTGCCAGTGGCGCACATTTGAATCCTGCTGTCAGTGTTGGTCTTGCAGCAGCAGGTAAATTTGCATGGGCTGATGTTCCCATGTATGCGATTGCGCAAATGTTAGGCGCTATGTTAGGCGCATTATTGGTGTGGGTTACTTATTACAAGCACTATGCAGCGACTAACGATGCTGACGCAAAATTGGCTACATTTTGTACGGGACCCGCGATAAAGAGCCCTTTTCATAACATAGTGACCGAAGCACTGGGAACATTTGTGTTGGTGTTTGGTGTCATGAGTATTGTTTCCGCAGATATAGGTCTTGGCGCATTGGATGCATTGCCTGTTGCGCTATTACTATTTGCTATTGGTATGTCACTCGGTGGGCCAACAGGTTTTGCAGTTAACCCTGCACGTGACTTGGGGCCGCGTTTAATGCACGCGATTCTTCCAATTCCAGGTAAAAGAGATAGTGATTGGGGTTATGCATATGTGCCTGTGGTCGGTGGTTTTATTGGCGGGATATTGGCCGCTGTTGTTTTTATGGCGCTGTAACGTAACAGGCTTTATTTGGGCGTCTGCGGTCTTTTGACTGGTAGACGCCTATTAAGAAATATTTCAACAATCGAGAAAACCTCCATTTCGCGTATTATATTTACGTAACTTAGAAATAAAATCTGTAAACGGTAGTGGGTATGCTTTTTCAAGTGTTTTGGCGCGTACTCTTAAGGTTTTCCAAGCCAATTTTCCCGGGCTATGTTTGAATGCAAAAACAAGTAAGTTGCCTCGAATTTCTGACAGCATGGCGACAACATGGCTATTAAAACTACTTTCAATACGCCTTAAGTAGGTACCAAGATGCTTATCTCGACTGAGTAAATTGACAACTAATATACCGTTCTTATTCAATGCTTCACGAGTTTGGTTGTAAAATTCCTGATTGCAAAGTGTCGGCACCTGGCAATCATCATCAAAACCATCAATCATGAGTACGTCCATACTAAGTGGATGGTTTGCAACATGATCAGCACCCTCGCCAATGTGTATATTAAAGCGCTTGTTTTCTGAAGGTAGTTCAAAGTGATTGTACGCCGTCGCAACAATCTGAGGGTTAATCTCAACGACGGTTACGCTGGAATTAGGTAAATAGTGATAAACAAACTTTGCTAATGACCCACCACCCAGGCCTATCATATGAATCGTCTTTGGGTTTTGATGAAACAATAAAAAAGCCATCATGCATTGCGTATAACCTAAGACTAAATCATTAGGTGCGGACACTTTCATAGCACTTTGGATCATATCGCTACCCAAATGTAGTGATCGCATGCCATCTTGTTCACTGATGGCGATTTCTAATTCAACCTGTCTGTTGTTATTAAGAGAAGGAGCCATAAAGAAACAGCAAAAAACCGCAATTGTAACCCCCATAATGGCGATATGTGGCATGATTATTTTCTTGACCAAGAGGAAGTGTCGATGAGCAAACGTGAAGTGGTGGTCTTAAGTGGTGTGCGTACTGCAATTGGGGATTATGGCGGTATGCTGAAAAATATTGCACCTGCTGAGTTGGCAGCTAAGGTTGTACGAGAAGCCGTGACTCGCGCTAACATTGATCCCGAAGAAGTTGGGCATCTGGTATTTGGTAATGTGATTCATGGTGAAACACGTGACATGTATGTGTCTCGCTTGGCCGGTATTAATGGCGGCCTCCCACAACATACTGCTGCATTAACGGTTAATCGGTTGTGTGGAAGTGGTATGCAGGCGATTGTTTCGGCGTCACAAAATATTTTGTTGGGAGATACGAATATCGCTGTCGCTGGCGGGGTTGAATCCATGAGTCGCGGCGGCTACTTGTTACCTTCACTACGCTGGGGGCAGCGGATGAATGATAGTGGGGCTGTTGACATGATGGTGGGCGCGCTGACAGACCCGTTTGATAATGTTCATATGGGCGTTACGGCTGAAAATATCGCTGTCAGGTGGGGTGTCAGTAGAGAAGAGCAAGATCAATTTGCGATGGAGAGTCACCACCGTGCATCTAATGCAATAAAAAACGGTTATTTCAAAGAACAAATTTTGCCTGTTGAAATAAAATCGCGCCAAGGCGTCACTGTCTTTGATACTGATGAACATCCCCGAGAAAATATTAGTATTGAAGATTTAGCGAAACTACGCGCTGTTTTCCAGAAAGACGGCACCGTTACGGCAGGCAATGCATCCGGTATTAATGATGGCGCAGCCGCTGTTGTGCTCATGGAAAAAGGTATGGCTCAAGCTAATGGATTAAAGCCATTGGCACGGTTAATATCTTATGGTCATGCAGGTGTTGACCCTAAATATATGGGCATAGGGCCCGTGCCTGCGGTATATAAAGCATTGGAACGAGCTAATCTAACAATTGCTGATATGGGTGTCATCGAGTCCAATGAAGCTTTTGCCGTTCAAGCTTGTGCGGTGGCAAAAGAACTTCACTTTGATTTGGCCAAAACCAACCCAAATGGTGGAGCCGTTGCGCTTGGACACGCAATTGGTGCAACAGGTTGTATTCTCACCGTTAAAGCAATTTATGAGTTGCATCGGTGCGGCGGGCGTTATGCATTAGTCACCATGTGTATCGGTGGTGGCCAAGGAATTGCCGCAGTATTTGAGCGTCTTTGATTGAAAGTTTTTATAGTAAACAAAAAAATAAAAGACTATATCTACCCTTATTTAATCACTCGCTTGGTTGCGCTTCTAGTAAGTACGCCAGCCTGAAGTGGCAGAACAAAATTTACGAGATTTATTTAAGCAGAACTCAAAACACTTTGATAAGTCTATTTTTAGCGATATTTTATTTGTTTTTTCAAAGTAGCCCGTTAATGGTGACACGATTGGTTTGCTATTAGCAGTAGCTCGTCAGCAAAAGATGGAGGGCCGGTTTCTCGCATGTTCTCGGAAGAGAAAATTAACAGCACGGAGAACTGTGCGGCAACAACCCTTTTATTAAGCAAATAGACCCTAAGGCATTGGGTCATTAATCGCGCTTTATGAGCACAAAGTTTTTGCGCAGAGTGTTATTTGGAATGTTAGTCCGTTTGAGCAATGGGGCAATGGAAGGTAGAGTTAGGTAATAAATTAGCCGGAAATTCTTTTGGACTTGAACAAGACAGAATCGTTTCTTCTCGTGATTCTTCCATTAGCGGGTTGATGAAACCACTTCAAAGCGAACCAATAAGTCTACTGTGGGTCTTATACTTGACAATGCCGGGTATGGGCGTAATGTTGTGTTTCTGTGGACGTTCGAGGTAATTCAATGAAGCGAATACTTGTTCTATTGCTGATCGTGCCTGCTTTTGTTTGGGCTGATAGTAGTCAGAATATTCAGGATTTGATAAGCCAGCATGAGTCAGAGTTGGTCAGAATACAACAAGAAGCACAAACAGCTCACCAGCAATTTCAGATGATCCAGGAGCTGCGTCGTTATGAAATGAGCGAAACTTCTGTTTCAATTCAACCGAGTGTGACTGTTGACAGCATGCCGGCTCCCAATTATGACGATATAGTAAAAAGGAAAAAGGAGAAACAGGCGCGTATTCAGCAATATGGTATCGATCTGGATACGCTTTACTTGCGTCATAAGGAGCTGAATGAAAGACGAAACGCACTTTTTAATGAGATTGAGTATTTAAAGAGAACTCCGGAAGAATAAATGGCAGTTAATTTTACAGCGATTGAATAACTTGTTATAAGTATGAAATATGCCTAATATATGCCGTATGCTGATGGCTACTTTTTCCCTTCACCAGCTTATTTTCTAACACTCTTTGGATTTTTCATGAATTTTAAGATTCTTGGCTTACTACTGCCATTTGGCTTAGTGGCTTGTGCGCAGATTCCTGCTAAAAATGATGTCAATGAATTGGGTCGATCAGCTAAACAAGCCGAAATCAGATTAGCTAACTTGCCAAAGCAAGAATTGACGGCGCCCGTTTTATTTGATTATTTGGTTGGAGAGGTCGCATTGCAGCGTGGTTACCCAGAAATTGCTGTAAAAAATTACCTTAAACTAGCAGAAAGAACACATGACCCCCGTATTGCACAGCGTGCGACAGAAATTGCTTTAAATGTGAGGCACCCATACGCAGCAGAAAAAGCGGTATCAATGTGGACCGAATTTGACCCTGAATCAGGCAGTGCAAATCAAACGGCGGCAGCGTTGTTGATAAATATGGGGAAATTGGATGAAGCGCGTCCCTATTTAGAAAAGTTATTGGCTTCAGAAGAAACAATGGTTGACAATGCATTTATGCAATTGAATACGTTGTTGTCGCGCCATGCCGATAAAACCGCGGTATTTATATTAGTACAACACCTTGCTGAGCCTTATCAAAAAATACCTGAAGCACGTTTTGCAGTGTCTCAATCAGCCTGGTTTGCAGCCCAATTTGATGTTGCATTAAGTGAGATGGAGCAAGCCTTAGCATTGCGTCCAGACTGGGAAACAGCGGCAATTTATCAAGGGCAGATATTACGCCGTAATAGCTACGCTGATGCCACTGAGTTTTACCAAAATTTCATCAGGAAATATCCAAAAGCTAATGATACGCGTGTCGCTTTTATCCGTATGTTGATGGAGGAAGATAATTTCGATCAAGCACGTGAACAGCGTGAATTATTACTGAAAAATAACCCATCAAATGCTGACGCCGCATTAGCTGTTGGATTGCTATCCATAGATTTGGGCGATTTAGATGTTGCAGAGACAAACTTAAAGACAGCTATAGATTTGGGGTATAAAGATACAAGCTTGGTATATTTTCATCTCGCTCAAATTTATGATGAGTCGCAGCGTATTGAATTGGCAAAGGATGCCTATCTTAATGTGACGAGTGGAGGGCAGTTTCTTCCTGCACAAATCCAATACGCCGTTTTGTTGGCACGCCAGGGTAGCCTTAAAGATGCACGGTTCCACATTCAGCAATTACCCGCAGCCAATGAGCTACAAGCCGCGCACTTAATCTTAGCCGAAGCGCAATTATTGCGTGAGTCGGGTGAACATCAACAAGTATTTGATTTGTTGAGTCGTGGCTTAGAAAAATTGCCTGATTCGCCGGAAATACTCTATGACCATGCTTTAGCTGCAGATAAAGTCGGTAAATTTGAAACCCTAGAACAGAATTTACAAAAGCTTATTCAATTAAAACCAGATCATGCTCATGCATATAACGCACTTGGATATAGCTTAGCTGAGCGTGGCGAGCGCTTACCTGAAGCACTAAAATTGATTAAAAGAGCAGTAGAGCTCTCGCCAGGCGATGCCTTCATAATGGATAGTCTTGGCTGGATATATTATCGAATGGGTAATATCCAAGACGGACTTAGTTATCTAAATCAAGCTTATGCAGCGCGTCCTGATCCTGAAATTGCGGCTCACCTAGGAGAAGTGCTCTGGGTTCAAGGTGCAGAGAACGACGCAAAAAGAATATGGCAGTCTGCGTTAAAGGATTATCCTGATAATGAGGTTTTACTAGAAACAATAGAGCGG
>JAJFJH010000321.1 GCA_021774155.1 Nitrosomonas sp. | reverse complement strand
TCTGGTCGTCGAGGCCTGGCGGATGGCCTGGGCACAACGTCGCCCAGCAACCGGCCTGCTGCATCACAGTGACCAAGGCAATCAGTATCTGGCGAATCTCTACCGACGGGTCCTTACCCAACGGGGCGTGGTGCTGAGTGTTAGTCGGAAAGGGAATTGCTATGATAATGCGGTGGCGGAAAGTTTTTTCAGCACATTGAAAAACGAGCTCACGCATGAGCACTCGTTTCGAGATCGCACTGAAGCCCGACAGGCGATCTTCCAATACATCGAGGGCTTCTATAACCGAACGCGCCTGCATCAAACCCTTGGCTATCGCAGCCCCGAGGAGTGGCTAGTGACTCTTAACTTCGTGTCTGTGTTTTTAGGGCCACCTCACCTTGAGAAATTGCACTTATTGTATGAATCCGCGCAAACTCGTTATATTGAGGAATGGGGTCAAGTCCTGACTTCATACATTAACTTCCTTCTGGTCGACCCGATGACGTGGGACCAATCGGTGTGTGTGAACGTTGAGGTAGACCCTGGAACTCGATACGCGTGTGGCCATGGTTCAAAAGGTATTTATTTACAACCTAACCCCTTAACTATAGGGCACCTCTAAAAAGTTTTCTACCAAGGGAGTTAGATTTGCATACCAAGTTGATGGTCATCATCGTTTTAATTGCAACGCAATTTTTTATTTCATCACCTGTGTTCTCAAAAGAACACGATTTTACCACTCTTCGTGTGGCTTTATATCCCTATGTTCCCAATAGGCATTCCTTATTTCATAAAATTGAAAAGATATTCGAGAGTCGTCATCCAGGCGTCAACCTTGAGTTAGTTGAAGATTCGGCTTTCCTCGAGAAATATTACTCAGGAGGATTACAGGACACCGTTGCCGATGTGTATGAAGTCGACACGATACTGTTATCCGATCTGATTCAGTCAGGAAAGATTGCTCCTATTACGCTTCCCAGCGCCTCATTTACGAATGAAGCCATTGCTGCTGTGACTCGAAACGGGGAGGTGTACGGTGTTCCTCATTGGCTATGCGGGAATTTTCTCATGTATAAGAAGGGTGATACAGAGATTGAACGTTCTAAAACCTGGAAAGATTTAAACGAGGTTCTCAAAAAACGGAATGAAAGTGTCTTTGTTGATTTTAAAGGAAAATCAACTTTGGGAGAATGGTACCTTACAGCGTTGTCAGGACAGCAAGGGCTAGAGCACGCACAGAAGCACATTTTAGAATCTGAAGATTTAGATGAACGCGCTGTTCGTTTTTTAGCTTCAATGTTGAAGTCCTGTCCTGCGGGCTTTTGTCGTAATGATGATCTTCATGAGCGTGCTGGTTATTATTCAAGGGCATTTATTGCAGGAAAGTCTAGTGGTTATGTTGGATATTCGGAATCCATTCACTATGGAATTCAGTATTCAATAGATAATTGCACGAACACCTCAGGCTGTTTGTCAATAGATGACATTGCTGTTCGTAGGCTTCCTGGATTTTCTGAACCTTCGGTGAATGAAGGTATTGGGTGGGTCGATGCGTTGGCCATGGATTCAAGCCTGGATGTTAAAATGAAAAATTTAGCCACAAAGTTTATTGAATTTATGGTGTCTGAGGAAGCCTATACAGTCATTTTAGAGCCTGAATGGGGAGAAGCTCCCAGATATTTAATTCCAGCACGAACAGGTATCACTATACAGAACGCGCCGTTATATGATTCATTTTATGAAGCTCATTCTGGGAGGGCAACGGGAACATTGGTAGGGCTCAATAATAAGTTACGCGCAATGGGAAAGAAACTCAATTGTGAACTACCAATTAGCAGAACTGATGTTGTGACATTAGAACAGTGTACTCCCTAGGTTAGGGGTCAGGTTGCTTTCTTCACAATATACCGGTGTGGGATTGGCCTTACCCGGAAGCTATATCATAAAGCAAGCAACCTGATAATCATCTAGAAGGCTCCTCACGTGGGCGGTAGAGTTGCGGGTAATGACGAGTTACTCACAACCTTTCCAACCCAAGGAGGAGCCATGACGAAATTGTACGGCGGGATTGACCTGCATGCCAACAACAGTGTGGTTGTGCTGATTGATGAACAAGAACAGGTCGTGTTCGAAAAACGCATCCCTAATAACTTGGAGAAGATTCTCTGTCAGCTGACTCCCTTTCAGGATAGGATCCAAGGCCTCGTGGTGGAGTCCACCTATAATTGGTATTGGTTGGTCGATGGCCTCATGGGTGCTGGCTATTCAGTGCACTTGGCCAATACGGCCGCCATCAAACAATACGACGGGCTGAAACATACCAATGATCACAGCGATGCGCGGTGGTTAGCCCAGCTGCTTCGGTTAGGCATTCTGCCTACCGGCTACATCTATCCCAAAGAAGAGCGAGCCGTGCGCGATTTGTTACGCAAGCGCGGGCAGCTCGTTCACCAGAAGACGAGCAACCTGCTGAGTATTCACAATCTCGTGACCCGGAATACGGGCACCGCGATCACCGGCAATCGAATCAAGACGCTGACCGAGGCACAGGTCCAGGAGTTACTACCGACGGCAGAGGTCGGCTTGGCAGTCACGAGTACGCTGACGGTGCTGCGCTGCATCGCTGAACAGATTGTGGCGTTAGAGCAAGCCATTAAGACTCGCGTCGCCCTGCGTCCCGCCTTTCAACAGTTACTCACGGTTGCCGGCATTGGTCAGGTCCTGGCGTTGACCATTATGCTCGAAGCGGGGGAGATGCAGCGTTTCCCGACCGTGGGGCAATGGGCCTCCTATTGCCGGTGTGTGAATAGCACCAAACTCAGTAATGGCAAACGCAAAGGTCAGGGCAATAAGAAGAATGGGAACAAGTATTTAGCGTGGGCATTTATCGAAGCGGCCAATTTCGCGGTGCGGTATTACCCTGCTATTCAGTGTTTTTATGAGCGGAAAAAAGCGAAGACGCATGGCGTGGTGGCGATCAAGGCGGTGGCCCATAAATTAGCGCGGGCCTGCTATTACGTGTTGCGGGATCAGGTCCCCTTTGAGCTCAACAAGGCGTTTGCAATGCGAGCATCATAAAGATTGGGCAGGCGGAGTGAGCTGGAGTTGGGGTTGGGAAAACCACGAGACCTGATTAGACAGCCGCCTGCCCTCGATGTGTCCTCACCGATTGCGTGAGGACCCCTTAGCTGCCTCAGGCGTGAGCCACCAAGAGGTTGGAGCCAGCTGGCAACCACTGGATCTGTTATCCCCTCGTTTGGACACGCTTGGGTACCAATGGTTTTCTGGGGCCACATGTTGGCCACGGGCGGGAGAGCCTGCGTCTCCCAGCCTTGAGCCTGATGGGTGACTGGTGCGACTCAGGAAATTGAGTAGACACCGTAACCAGCGAAAACTCGGATGCAGTGTGACGGGTTCACTGGTCGTGAGAAGAAGCCAATAAGAAGAAAGAGTTTCAGAACAGCAGGACACGTGCGCCCACTTGACCGGAGCCTTCTAATGGGTGAACCTTGACCCATCCATCCCAAACTCCCAAGCCATAACCATTGGTGTTGAGTGAACCGAAACTCATGGAACCATCTTGGGTTCTCCAGAAGAAGGGTCTACCAGTGGCATCAGAGTGAAGACTCGGACCGTAAATATCATGACGAACCGGACCAAGAAGTCCAGGAGGGGCTACTCTTAGATCTATCAATGGTTGGCCAGAATTTGGAATTTGATAATTGTACATCCCTCCGTAATATGTTGTTTGGCTTGTTTTTGTCAGGACCACCTTGCCCGAACCACAAACGGCAAACTTTACAGATTGCGCGAAGTGGTTGGTTTAATCAGTTTTCTGTTCTTGAACTCATTGAATCTCACTGAATCTGTTTTTATTTTTGGTCTTATAGGGAAAGTTTTTGGGTTTTCTGGGGCATTGGCCCTTGGTAGTAACGACTGGTTATTCATTGGTTTTTTGCGGATCAAATCACTTGGGCGTTGGCTTAATAAATTTGCGCTCTTGCAATAGTTGCCTGGATAGCAACACATGGCATAAGCACCAATGGGTTTAGGGGTGCCGCCTTCATATACGCACTTAGTATGCAATGTGCATAGTGGCTCCGTAGCATTGGGGGCAATTGCGAAATGGAGAGGTTGTGGCGGTGATGTTTTTTTGCGGCACTTATCGCAATTGGGGTGCAGACAAAAGAAAAGGTCCACAGGATTGCGACCTAGCGAGACTCCTCAAGTGGAGGATGTGCCATTC
>JAJFJH010000033.1 GCA_021774155.1 Nitrosomonas sp. | reverse complement strand
GACAGCGACAGCGCTCCAGAAAAGTCTACTGTCAATCGTATCGTTGATAATCTGCCAGCTGTCTACCCAGCTTTGAGCAAGAAAGAAACTTCCGACCAAAAACACAACTAAAATAATCAGTACGATCACGGCAAACCATACCGCAGCGTTCAGAAATGGATGCGTACCAGGATGAGATACGGACTCCTCCAGCGGCGGAATTCCAAGCTGTTTATGCTCTTCGTTAACCGGGTTACGTGTCAGATCAAGATTTCTAATTTTCATGCCGTTATTTACACCCAAATTTAAGTGAGTGGCACTATATCCGTTTCTGAAAGAAACTTTAAATACTAAAAAAGTATATGCGTATCTTATTTAAATATAACGATTTACGAGTCATCTGGCGGGATTTTGGCAAGTGAGTTTGCGAACCCAAGTATCACAAAAATAAATATAAACGGTTATGCAATACCAACCTAAAAATGTAAAAGTCGGCACTTATTTTTTCAGAATAAATCTTGCTGAATTTTTACTTCGTTTATTGATGGAACACGTGACATTTTACGCGCTGCCGTTAAAGATGTTGTGCAAGTGCAGAACCTGTGAATAGGCGTCCATGTATGTCTCCAAAACTCGCAGAACTCGTGAACAAAGATAAAGTCATTACCACGCTCTCCAATGTGTCACCTCTCATCCGAGGTTTGTAGGTTCACTGGTGACTATAGTTATTCGATTGGGTAAGCGGAACGCGACGCGTCAGCGGATTGAGATTTTGTAGTGATTGTTAATTGAGCGTGTGTCTCTAGATTTTTCTTAGATTCTAACCCACAATACCTTTTTGTATTCTGCAATTAACATTCCATCGCATTTGAAATGAATAATAATCACGACCCAGCTTAAACCATTAACGCCGTCATGGTAGGAGTATTCATCTCATCGTTACTGTGAAAGCCTCTCACCAGCAATACATACTTACCTTTTTCAGCTAACTCTAATTCCAGGGCGACTTTTCGGGCAAGCCGATTCGGATTGGCTCTGCCCGTTTCTTTTTTAAGGATGGGAATAACGCTCCATAGCAGGGCCACGCGTCGGCAAACTTGCTCATTGCCGGTAATGGCAACTACCGGTGCCGCTGGACGGGTTGAGACCATGGAGGCGACTGACATGCCGCTTTGAGACATGACCAGGATGGCCTTGGCACCGAGATTATGGGTCATATTATCGACAGCGTTTGCCATGGCGTCCCAGATGGGGATCGGCGTTTGTTGTATCGTTTTTACGTTTGAGGCATAAGCTCCGCTCTGCCAAAGGTGAGCCTCGGTCTGGCGTATGATGCGATCCATAATCTTGACGGCTTCTACGGGATAAAACCCAGCGGCCGTTTCCGCCGATAGCATGACCGCATCGGTTCCTTGTGTTACGGCATTGGATATATCGGTGACTTCCGCTCGTGTCGGTCGTGCATGCTCGATCATGGACTCCAACATCTGGGTAGCGACGATGGTAGGTTTGAATTTCTGGCGGGCCAGATTGATTAATTGGCTTTGTGCTACGGGCACCTCTTCTGGTTGTAGCTCGACACCCAAATCCCCCCGCGCCACCATGATCGCGTCGGTGACATCGAGAATGTTATTGGCGTCGTCGAGGGCCTCTGACTTTTCAATTTTGGCAATGATTGCCGCGGTGGCTCCTTTGTCTCGTATCAGTTTTTTCAGATCCTCAATATCGGCAGCACGACGAACAAAAGACAGGGCTAAGTAATCGACTCCAAGATCCAGAGCGAACTGTGCGTCTTCAATATCTTTTTCCGTCAAGGACGGTGCCGATACCTGCACCCCGGGCAGGTTAATGCCTTTATGATTTGTCAGGATACCGCCATGTATTACTGTGCATAAAATTTCAGTATCTTCTATATCATTCACCCGTAATTCCATAGTGCCGTCACTGAGTAGCATCCTATCACCACTCTGAACGTCGGAGGCCAATGGTCGATATTGAGAAGGGATGAGGCCATCCTCGCCCAGGACGTCTCGGGTGGTCACAATCACTTGGTTACCAGACGTTAGGGTAATTTCATTATTCTTAAATTTGCCGGTGCGGATCTTAGGGCCACACAGATCGGCCAAAATGGCTACAACTTCATTCAGTTCTTTGCTGATGGCGCGGGTATGCTGGTAGGCCTCACGGTGAAAGTCATAGTCGCCATGGGACATATTCAGACGAAAGACATTAACGCCCGCCTGAATTAATTGCCGAATGGTTTGCGGCTTGTCAGATGCTGGGCCAATCGTCGCGATTATTTTTGTCCTGCGATGTTTAAGTAGGCTTACCTGGGTAACAATCGGCATTGAGGGATCTCCGCGATTATTTTCAATCATCATACTGTCATGAACCGGTTACATATTAACCCAGATTTACCATTAGAAACCTGAGCTAATGGAAAGTCTTGGGTGAATCGATTAAATTTTGTTCGGTTGTTGCGTAATGTCTCGTCCAAGTAAACGCTGCGATAGCTTTGGTATTCGCACGTTGGCGCGAAAGTCGCTGAGCGTCATGCCGTTACCAAACAAATTAATAAATTTTCCACTAGCTGGATTTAATATCTGTTCGCGTAGATAACTTTCTTGCACAAAACCAATGGCCAGCGCATTTCTCTGCGATGCGGTGTTATCGCCATAGACCACAGCTGTCAGTTTGTTTAATCCTACCCGGTTGAATACAAAATCCAACACCAGTAATGTTGTTTCCAGACCGATACCGCCGGCATGGTTGGTTGGGTCTGGTAGACCGATAAGAAACTCCGCGCGTTGGTGAATAAATTGGGTTTCGACAAGATTAGCAATGCCTACAGGTTGTTGTGTACTCTTGTTGAAAATAATCCAGTCAACCGATTTCAATTGACACGGGTGCATTTCGTGTGATTGATGCAATTTCTCGGCCAAATTATCAAGATATTGGTGACGCGGAATGTAATGATTATACTGCGACATGAATGTCATATTTTTATAGCACTGATGTAAATAAACGGCATCTTCAGCGCGGTAACGGCGTAGATATAATCGCTTGCCATCCAATGGTTCTAGCCAGACTGGATCAACTTCAGCGCAATTTCTAGCTGCTTTATGAAAGTCAGGGCGTAGTTTGAGTGCAGTTAGGAAGTGGTGCCTAGCTTCATTTATTTGACCCAAGTTTTTTAGTGCCTGTCCTAAATTGTTATGCGCTTCAGGATAATTTTCTTGCAAATGAATCGCTTTGCGGTAATAAGAGATGGCTTCGTCTGCTTTATTTATTTTTTGCAGCGCATTTCCCAGATTATTCAAAGCATGGAGATAATTCGGTTGAAGTTTCAAAGCGCTACGGAAACAGATGACAGCCTCCTCCAGGCGGTTTTGTGATAAAAGTACATTGCCAAGAATATTGTGCGTTTCAGCCCGGCGAGCATCCAGTTCAAGTGCACGCTGGCAGGTTATGATGGCTTGTTCAATGCAGCCTTGTTCCCATAATGCGTTAGCATAATTGCCATGAAAATCAGCGCGTAATGGATCGCTGGCAATCGCTTTAGTAAAATATTCGTTGGCTAATTCATAACGTCCGGTTTGTGCGTGAATAACAGCGAGTAGATGCAGTGCGTCGGGCTGATTTGGTGCAATAGCACAAGCCTGAAGACAGCATTTCTCCGCTTGCTGAAATTGTCCGGCCTGCTGATAGTGTGCAGCGGTTTGTAGAATTGCTGATAACGAAGGAGCGGTGGTCAATGGGGGTTATGGGTTCTTGTTAGTAATACCGCTTTTTTCTACCGTGAAGATCAAGAAGGAATTGTAACGGTTTTTTTATTGACGGCTTCATACGCTTCATGGCGATATCCGATTCTAGCCTATTCAGGTTATTGTAATTAAAAAAGGATTGGAAAAGGGGACCCAAACATAAAAGGTTCGATGGTGGTGAAGTTCAACGAAGCCGTATCGTCAATACCAGCATAAGCATGACCATCAGTGTCTTGAATGGCATTATTTTCTATCTGAATACTGTAGGTGGTGTCTGGAATCAAGTCTTCCGTTGGATTGATGATTATCGCGCTAACTGTAACAGGTTGTGCCGGAATAGTTTGCGCTGCTCCAGTGAAAAGAAAGTTTGTAATTGTTTGAAATTCAACCTGACTGGCGTCATCAATGGCAATTTTTCGGGTATCCGAGCCGTTGCTGATAACAACATCTCCACTGCCTGCAACGACGACTTCATCAAAATAGAGATAGATATTTTCGTCAATTTCAAAAAACGTCGAGTCATCCGATGGATAGCTTTCTGTCAGTAATGGGTTCGCGGTAGTGGTAAAAGTTGCCTCATCGATTCCGGCAAAGGCATTACCCGCCGTATCGGTAATGATGCCACTTCCCATCTGGAAACTATAGGTAGTATCAGCAACTAGGTCTGTTATGGGATTAATGGTAACCATATTGTCATTAAAAGTGACCTGACTGGTATCATCAATAGCAATCGTACGGCTATCTTCACCGTTACTTAGGATAATGTTCCCGCTATTGGCTACCACTGTTTCATCGAATTCCAGCTGGATATTCTCGTGAGACTTAAATATTGCGTTGTTGAGGGGATTGCTGAAAGTCAGCAGTGGATCAGAGTTGGTTGTCGTGATGGTTACATCGTCAAAACCGGCATAGGCATGACCTGCCTTATCGGTAATCGCACCATTGGCCAGCTGAACACTATAGCTGGTATTGGGAATCAAATCGTCAGTTGGATTAATAGTAACACCGTAATCTAAACCTTCTTTGCCGAATGTGACTTGGTTGGTATCATTTGTAGCGATAGTACGGGTATCTGAGCCATTGCTGATGATGATATCTCCATTCCCTGCGATGACTTCTTCATGAAAATTCAGCCTGATATCGCCATCCGTTTTAATGGTCGATTCATTCTCTGGATTGCTGGAGATCAATCTTGGGTTAGAGTCGATGGTGGTAACGGACGCATCGCTGACACCCGCAAAGGCATTACCCGCTGCATCTATAATTGCGCCATTGGCTATTTGAAGGTTGTAGGTGGTATTGGCCACCAAATCTTCCGTAGGGTTAATAGTCATAGACTCAAAACTGGAGCTAACTTGGCTGCTGTCAGTAATGGCGATGGTGCGTGTATCCGTGCCATTACTGATGATGATGTCACCGCTTCCAGCGGTAACAAGTTCATCAAAATAAAGGGTGATATCCTCATCAATAATTAAGGTCGAATTGTTTTCGGGATAGCTGCCGGTTAAAAGTGGTGCAGCGCTAATGGTAGAGATGGATGCATCATTGATTCCAGCAAATGCGTTGCCTGCGGTATCTTCAATCACACCATTGTCTATCTGAACATTGTAGATGGTATTGGCAATCAGGTCTTCCGCCGGATGAATAGTAAT
>JAJFJH010000320.1 GCA_021774155.1 Nitrosomonas sp. | reverse complement strand
GGTTGCAAATCAGGGCATTTAATCCCTGACATTACGTAAAGTTGTTGCTAGCCCCAATCTTGCACGAGTCACTCCGGCGGGAGCATTTTGGTAAGCTAATGTTATTTTTTCAGATAAATAACAATGCAGTCGAAAAATCTAAGCTTTGCAATGTACTTTTTTGTCATTTTCATTGAGCGTAATGACGCTAATGAAACTTTATCCAAAAGATAAGCATAGAGAGCTGCCGCATACTTTTAATGCGGCAGTTGATGATCTTGAACCCAGTTTCAGCTATCCTGGGGCAAGTTTTTCTGCGACATGGAAGAACAATTTTTGATTTGGACAAGCACTTGATGGCAAGAAACGAATAAGCTGGGTGTTGCGCAGGATGACGGCACCGATTTGATCAGTTTTAGACGTAGTGTGCCGACATAAGCGTGAGCCAATTCTGTGCCTTGTAAAGCAAGCCGCCACATGGATTCCAACACGATGCAGGCCAATGATGAAAGTAGTAAACGGAACTGATTGGTCCACCAGCGATGGCAACTGGTGCGATCTGCAAATAAATCTAGCTGTTTCTCCTTGATTCGGTTTTCCATGTCGCCGCGTGCGCAGTATAGTTTATCGTAGAGGAACGGTGGTTGACCTTCCAAATTGGTTGCCACATAACGTGTGTTAGCCCTTTTTCAGTGTGCTCCGTTTTGACGATAATGCGTCTTAAACGACACCAGCTTTTTGCTGCATATTGACACGCGTTAAATCTGCGTACTTTCACACTGGACTCGGTAAAATCTTCCTTTGCTTCTTGCTGTCATTGTGCCGCCTCGTATTTAGGCGCTTGTTTTGAGCAATGCTAACGATGTAGCCCACATTGTGGCGTTCACACCATGTCAGCATTTTATAACGACAAAAACCGCTGTCTCCACGAAAAATAATCTTAACTTACGGCCAAGCCTGCCTGAACCGCCTCGCCAGCAACGACAAAATAGCCCAGGTATGTTTGGCGCCATCAACATTGCTTGGCCGCAGGTAGCTGGCCAGCAATTGATCTTTTCAGAATACATACAGCAGTAGGAAACAGTAATAATCATAGTAGCCATTAAAAGAACGGCCTTCTTGCTTGCCATGGACCGCATCATCAGTTGCATCAAAGTCCAAGATTGACTCTTTCGGAACGTTATCAAATGAGGCGACAAACTGATCAACCATAACCTCATTAATACCTCATACTGCCTGCTGGCCCAAAAGATTCTCCCGACGACATAAGGTTAAACTACTTGCCAGTACATCGGTACGATCAACAGCTGTTTGAATCGCCAATTCATTTCGTAACTGCTGGTAATCATTTAAGTCTTCATAGCCAGAAGCCAAGGCATAAACTCGCTGGCGAAGAATACTCAACCCATCATACTTACAGCTGGCTTTGCGACGCAAATCTCTCAATGCTTTTGAGACAAAAGTCCTCAAACCAGGTCGTTTGTCCACCTGACGAAATAACAACACGCCGCCACCTGAAGTGATATCACCTCCCTGGAAATTTACTTCAACCGCACGACTTTTTACATTTGGAAAATCAAATGAATCTTGGATACACTTTGTCACCGGTAATTCTTTTCTTTTATGCGACGTAGATAACCGAAGTTTAGGTTAGCTAGTGGTCCTCTTGAAGATTGAATGTGGCCTAGTGTGATAATATGTGAGTTTTTTTGGGTTCTCAAGAGAGAGGAAACCTTTATCGAAACTAAACGTGGCTAAACTTAGAAAGCTCATATTTTAGAAATTGAAGGAGAAAGTTATCGGAAAAAATAACTTACAGTCATTCCACCGGACAACTTAATTGCATGTTTTTACAATCAATATGTTATGAATGTGGCATAGTTTTTGCTAGTCTATAAACAACACCTTAAGACTGAGCTCTTAAGGTGTTGTTTATAGACTAGTGAGAAAAATTTTAAAGGGTAATAAAATGAACAAAATAACGTACCAACTTATTATGGGCTTAGGCGGCCTTCTTATCGCCTTTTCTGTTAATGCAACAACGTATGCGCCAGGGACTCCAATAGCCTCTGATTTTGTCCTTGGACCATCAACTCCAGGAAAATGGGGTTCACCGGTCTTTGGAACCGGCGCTACCGTTAGCTATAGTTTTATGAACAGTGGATTAGCAACAGATGGCGGTCCTAGTTCTCATTTAAATACTTTTATGCCAGCAGGGTACCTTACTGAAATTCAAAGTGCATTTGACGCGTGGTCAGATGTTGCCGATATTACTTTTGTGCAAGAGACAGATCCATGGGTAGGCATGCAAGCAGTTGGTGCAGATGATGTTGACATTCGAATTGCCGGTCATACTTTTGATGGTCCATTAGGGACACTAGCTCACGCCTTCTTCCCGCCAAATAATGGTGGCGCAGCTGCGGGCGATATGCATTTTGATACTGCTGAGACATGGAAAGTTGGCTTTGGTGGGGCGGGCTTCAGTATCTTTCAAGTTGCTGCTCACGAAATTGGACACGCCATTGGTCTTGGTCATACGAATGTAGCTAACTCACTCATGAACCCATTTTATACTGAAGCTATTATCGGCCCTCAAACCGATGATATCTTGGGTGCCCAGGCTATCTATGGAGTATTATCTCCTATACCAGAACCTTCCATGTTTGTTATGCTGGGCTTGGGTCTGGGGATGCTATGGATACGCAGGCGTGCGATGGTCTAATTGATAGTCCGGATAAGCCACCGCAGGCAGCCATTGTTGTT
>JAJFJH010000319.1 GCA_021774155.1 Nitrosomonas sp. | reverse complement strand
GTTCGATGACTGTGTCGATACCACTCAAAATCACATCCAATTCTACCTTTTCATTTCATCCGCCTGAGGGAACCTGATGCATGGTGCAGGTTATCACCTATGATGTAGAGCAAAGACGGCGGCATAAATGGCGCAACCTTCTTCATTCCACCGCCCTGCTGGTAATGATATTTGGAATTCTGACTCTCTGCGCCTGGTTGTTCGCGGGATGGACCGGTGTTTTTATGAGTGCCGCCTTAAGTATAAGCTTGTTATTTTTTGCCGGCCGTTTTTCACCTCGACTGGTTTTTGCTATCTATTCGGCAAGGGAAATACCTCTCGAAACATTTCCGGAAGGCTACGCAATTTTGCGGACTTTGACCCAGCGGGCAAAACTGAGCGAACTGCCGCGGCTGCATTATATCCCCAGTCTGCTGCCGACAGCTTTCACTGTGGGCAGGCTTTCCAATGCCCATATTGCTGTATCCGAAGGTCTGTTACGACTACTTGGAACTCAGGAATTCACGGCCATTCTCGCCCACGAGGTAAGCCATATACGCAACAGGGATTTAACTGTCATGGCGCTTGCCGATCTGGCAGCGCGCACAACCCACTTCTTTGGGAGGGCCGGGCTACTCCTGCTCGCTTTCAGCGTGCCGGCGTGGTTTGCAACATATGGATACATCCCCTGGGCACAGGGGCTGGTCTTGTTCGTCGCCCCATTACTCAGCAATCTGCTACAATTGGGGTTATCGCGATCACGGGAGTTTGATGCCGACCTGGATGCGGCCTCTCTGACGCAAGATCCTGCGGCGCTGGCCTCGGCCCTGGATAAAATGGAGCAACAGGAACAAGGGCTGTTGCAACGCCTGGTTCTTGGAAACAGAAAAAATGCAATTCCCTCGATTCTGCGTACACATCCACCGACGCGTGAACGCATTGACCGGTTGCTCTCCCTCTACAAGATCGAAAGTTTCAAACCGACGGAACTGGAACAACTCATTTTGCCGGAATCATTTGTTCGATCACGAAATGCACCACGACGGCACCGTAGCGGGTTGAGGTGGTAAGTTATCAGAACCTTATGAATTCCATCGCATATGACGTGTATAAATAATTCAGCAATCAATAAACAAGTGACAAAAATTCACTGCGTATTGAGTCGTCATTTGAAAATGCACCCAGCATATGGCGGGTGATCAAGTCTGTGTTATGTTTTTTTACGCCTCTTGATGACATGCAATGGTGAGTAGCTTTGATTGCCACGCCCACACCAGCAGGACGTAACGCCATATCTATGGTTTTGGCGATCTGTGCAGTCATGCGTTCCTGGATTTGCAATCGTTTGGCATAAGCGTCGACTACTCTGGCAAGCTTCGATATTCCAACAACCCGCTTGACGGGCAGATAAGCTATCCAGGCTTTGCCGATAATCGGTGCCAGATGATGTTCGCAATGACTTTCAAATGGTATATCACGAAGAATAACCATTTCATTGTAGCCATCAATCTCTTCAAACGTCTTGTGGAGGATTTCCCCAGGATCAATTTCATAGCCGCTAAAATACTCATTCAACGCCCTGACAGCCCTGGCTGGTGTTTCCAGCAATCCGGCACGTGAGGGGTCATCTCCCAGATACCGGATGATAGTTCTGTAGGCATTTTCAACCTCTGCGCGACAAGGTTTTTGCACCAGGCCTTCTATATTTTCGGGTAATTCTGCAGTCATTAAATCAAGTCTCCGTATGTGCGGAAATTTTTTCTTCGAATTGTGACATTCTGGCTTCAAGAACATCGTGACCGGATTCATCGCCATAACAGATCATAATATCACCTGGCTTCACAAAACCCTCATTGTCGGATTGGTGAAACTCGCGTGTTTCGCCGCATCGGATGGCCAGTAGTCTCAGCGGGTGATCAGTCTGTGACAATTCCAGAAACTGACGCGGATGAGGGTCTGTGTAGAGATGTTCTGATATGTTGATCTCATTATCCAACTGCAAAATGCGATGATACCGGCGTTTTGCAAGCGAAGTATATCTGGTCAATATAGTGCTGATTGTCCCGCACAAAACCCGATCCAGTGTTTTGTTGGACATCAATGTAATGATGGCAACAATGGTAATTAAGAGCAACATGGCCTGCCACAAATAGGTGCCCGGCTGTGGCTCTTTTGCTACAAATGAGACAATCAAAGTAGCTGCAAATGAAGCAATTCCAAGATTACCGATAATCATCAGCAAAACCAGAATTCGTCTGCGGACAGGATAGTTTACAATCATCTCCGACTCATTGGTGGTAAAACCCGCTCCAGTGAACGCCGATATGCATTGGAAACGGGCGACATTGTCGGATATACCCGTCAAACGCATGGCAACGGATGATATGCGAACCACTATGACGGAAAACGTCAAAAGAAACGCGATGGATAATGCTGCTGCCATCTGGTCATATTCCAAGCTCTTCGCGACCAATAGCAAACGCCCCGTTCACAAACACAGGCAATTCACTGAAGATATCATTAAGCGACAATATTTCTTCTGCACTGGCAATGGCTCCAACAAAGCCCTCCCGGTGCCAGTTGCCCGGGACAGGCAATTGCGGCAATTGGGATGATTTGAGATGCGGCCAGGGATTTACATAGAAATAAGGCTGGTCATAGAACGTATCTCCCGCAGACATGCCAACACCGATGCCACGTGTGGTTTCGCTGTCACCGGTTTCCAGACCGACATAAGTCGCTATATCAAAATGATGCGGCCAGCAGCGTACCGGACTGGGCCCCGGTACCAGGCCTGATTTATCCGCAGCAAATTTTGAAAGCACCGCATGGGCCAGATCAAACCATATTGATAATTTTCCCAGTTGTTCGGCTTCAGAACTGGTCGAAAATACACTAATCTTCGATACTTCATGCGGGAGTTCGTAGGGAATTTTAACCGTGGAGGCCTTGTTCAACCCAATTTCATCAAGGCGAATATCCAGCCATTCAGCCGCATCATCGCAGGAGACGTTTTCAAGCTCCAATACGGCAACCGGCCGATCTTCATTAATAAGGCTCAAACGCATCGGTGAAAGGGACAAGCCAACCCGGTAAGTTGTATCCCCACGTGGAATTGGTTGAGAAACGAAGCGGCCTGCGGCGGCATCCCAGCTCAAATTGGAGTGGCTGTCGTCATCCTTCGCAGGCAGATTGGCGCGGGCAGCTATGCTCGGAAATTGAACACCCTTATGTGCAAGTGCCCTTGCTTTATCCAGGAATTTTGGAGGTTGCGTGCGCAACTCTGCATCCAGGTTCATCTTAAATACTCCTCATATCCAGGTTTACAAAAATTTATACCAGCTCTGCATCGGTAAGAATTTCCACCAATGCCGGGCCGTCATAACTGAGCGCATCAGCAATCGCCTGATCGAGATCGGCGGCGTCCGAAACTTTGATCCCGTGACCACCGCACAGACGGGCAAATGCAGCAAGGGAAGGATTGGTCAAATTGGTTTCCCAGACCTGCCATTCCCCGGAACGCTGCTCTTTGGAGATTTTACCCAATTGTGAATTATTCAGTAGAATATGAGTGATATCCATCCCGTATTTAACAGCCGTGGTAAACTCCATAGCGTATTGCCCAAATCCGCCATCACCGGAAATTGAAACCACTTTTCGCCCGGAAAATTCCTCAAAGTCCCGGGTAGCAGCCCAGGCACCAAGAGCCGCAGGGAGTGCAAACCCAATGGAACCCAGATAACCGGACATCAACACCCTTTGCCCGCTGGCCTCAAAATATCGACCAAAAGAATAGGTGTTATTACCCACATCAACTGCGATAATTGCGTCATCCGGGCACAGTTGCGTCAAAGTATCAAAGACTGCCGCGGAATGAATACCACTGCCATGTTCATTCTCGATCCGGCTGGCTTTTTCATTACGCCAGGCATTCCAGCGACCAGCAAGTTCCTCGAGTTGATCAGGAGCATCACTGATCCGCCGAATCTCTGGTAGAACAGACTGGCAGAAAGCCCCAATCTCGCCCCAAATCGGCAGTTTCACCGGGTGAAATTTTCCAAGTTGCATGCGCTCGAAATCAACCTGGATGATCGGTTTAGAGGATTCAATCCCGGTATGATTGGCAAAAGAGGAGCCCAGTACAATTATCAAATCAGCTTCATTCATAAACCAGCTGGCGATTGGTGTCCCAGATCTACCGAGAACCCCTGCGGCATTTGGATGGCGGTCAGAAATCAACCCTTTGCCTTTAAATGTCGTCAACACCGGGGCGCCAATTTTTTCCGCTAAACAAATGATGTCGTCACATGCGTGGACTGCGCCATGGCCGATGACGATAATGGGACGTTTGGCACTGCTGATCAGGTCAACAGCAGCTTCGATATCGGCAAATTCGGGAACGACTTTCGAACCACTCAACCGTCCATCAGGTTTAGCAGCGCTCGCGTCACTGGGCATGGTCTGAACATCATCGGGAAATATCAAATTTGCCACATCACGCTCAACAATGGCCGTCTTGCAAGCGAGTGACATTAACTCGCTGTGCCGAGAGGTGCTGAGCACGGGTTGGGAAAAATGCGAAACCGCCTGAAATGCGGACTTGAGATCGATATCCTGAAAGGCACCCGGTCCGAAAACCTGTGTTTGAACCTGTCCGGTAAGTGCCAGTACTGGCGCGCGGTCCACCTTTGCGTCCCACAATCCCGTCATCAAATTTGTTGCTCCGGGACCGGCTATCGTCATGCAGGCCGCAGGTTTCCCGGTCAGCTTGCCGTAAGCAGAGGCAGCATAAGCGGCTGCTCCTTCGTGGCGGATACCGATATAGGAAAGATCATCGGCAACTACCCCGCGACGAACCGCGTCTGCCAGGCCCAGATTGGAATGACCGACCATGCCGAACACGCGCTTTACACCCCAGATGACCATTGTCTCGACCATTACATCGGTGACGGTTCTTTCATGCGGTGGTTCAGGTTCCAGGCCGACCAGTATATCTCCATTGCGAATTTCAATCGGATAGAGTTTCTGGCCACTGTCTTCATGACCACCGGGAGGAGCACCGGTCAATGGATCAAAATCCCAACCATGCCAGGGACAGCGTATCCAGCACTTGTTGTCGACACCGCGTTCAATTGAACCTTCTCCCAAAGGCCCGCCCTGATGTGGGCAGCGGTTGTCCATGGCAGACCACTTTCCATCAAAATGTGCAATACATAATGTTGTGGTACGCGCGGTAATCGATTTCACCCTGCCATCAGGGACATCTTCAACCTTTGCCACAACAATCCATTCAAGCGCTTTATCAG
>JAJFJH010000318.1 GCA_021774155.1 Nitrosomonas sp. | reverse complement strand
AGCAAGCACACCGCAAGCGATCGTCAAAATGACGCGCTCACCGGAATTCAACCATCGCCTTGAGAATGAGTACAAGACCCTGGACAGGTTAGCAAAGGGGCGGTTTGTTGCGCCAGAAACTTTTCCCCAGCCTTTGTTTTTCGACTATCACAACGGACTGGCGGTGCTGGCGCAGAAAGCTGTTTCCGGTGTGCCTTTCCGAACGCGGACCAGTGCAACGCCGGACTGCCATTTGGCCCAATCCGCGATTGACTGGATTGCGCAGCTTGCGGTCTCGTCTATCGACAGCAGCACAACAACAAGTGCCGAGGCGGGAGCAAACCTGAGGGTTTTGTACAAACGTTTTTCCGCGACCTATTCGCTAACCGCCGTTGAGAAGTCGTTCATGCAACTGCAATTGGACAGGTTGGAAAACCGCGAGGGCCAATTCCCAACGGTGTTCCAGCACGGTGATCCGGGGACCTGGAACATTCTGGTTTCAGACAGTGACGAGGTGATCTTTATCGATTGGGAAGCCGGCGAAGACCGCGGAATGCCGCTATGGGATCTATTCTACTTTATGCGAACATATGCATCGTGGGTCGAGCGCAGCAAAGGCAACAAAGACGCGCTCGAGAATTTTTCGAATAGCTTCCTGCAGCAGTCAGCAATTGCCGACTGGCTGGCGCGCAGTGTGCGGACGTACTGCCGCAAGATAGGACTACAACCCGAATTGGTTGAGCCACTGTTTTACACTTGTTGGATGCATCGAGCGTTGAAGGAGTCGACGCGGCTGAAGCAGGCGCAGTTGGGCGATGGGCACTTCGTTAACTTGTTGAAGATGTGCATTGCGCAGCGACAGGCGCCCGCATTGGACGTGCTCTTCTCGAACGATATGAACGTCCAGCCTGACCAGACATGTGACGAGACCCGGTGTGACGCGGTCACAATGGAGCGTGAGTAGATGGAACCGCAGGCCTTACTAGACAGCTTCAACAGCATGCCGAAACCGCAGAAGCGGCGGGCGTCGTTGTTTTCGCTGGGGCTGGGACGCATCATCGGCCTTTTGAGCGCCGGCGCCCTGGTGTTCATGTTACTGTTTGTCGTAGTGACGAAGGCAGAGATTCTCGGTATCGCAGGGCTGGTGATGGCGGTTCTTACGGTCCTGGCCCTGTTCCACTGGCCGGAGCGCGGCACGGCCATTATCATTTTCATAATCTACACAAATCTCGCGGTGGTCGCCTACAAGTTCCACGGATTTCCTCAGATCGTCGCGGCTTCGGTGTCGATGCTGCTTTGTGTTCCCCTTGCGGTCTATTGGTTTGTTCGCAGGGAACGGTTCCTGATCGATTACACCTGGCTCCTGATGGTGGGCTTTTTGGCAGCGCTGTTCGCTTCACTCATGATGTCGAAGAGCGTTCCGATGGGCATGGCCTGGATTACGACCTATCTGCTGGAGGGGCTTGCGCTCTACCTTATCATCATAAACGTTGTTCGGAAGTTCTCTACCTTGCGACTGGTGGTCTGGGGGCTGTTGATTGGAGGTGCTCTCTTGGGCGGGCTCACCTTGTTTCAGGAGACGACCAAGAGCTACAACAACAACTTCGGCGGCCTGGCGCAACGAAATGCCGAAAACTGGGATGGAGACACGGACAGAAAGTCTGCGGCGGTGGACCGCGTGCGATTGGCTAATCGTGCCGGCGGCCCCATCGGTGGTCCCAACAGATATGCCCAGATTCTGATGGTTTTGCTTCCCCTCGGACTGTTCAGATTTTTTGATGAGAAAGTACGGTACAAAAAGACCCTGGCCCTTGGCTTTACACTTCTGGTCCTGAGCGGTGCTCTGCTCACATATTCGCGCAGCGGTTTCATCACTCTTGCCACTTTGATGTTGATAATGACCGTTTTGCGCTACATCCGACTCTATCAGGTTGTGTTGGCGGTTGTACTATTCGTAGGTGCGATAGCTGTCGTCTCTCCCGGGTACCTCGCCAGAATGGAAACCATCGGCGGCATTAACGCGCTATTCTCGAAGGATGCATCTGTAAAAGCGGACGGTGCAACCCGGGGTAGAGTCACCGAGATGTTGGCCGCCTTCAACGTTTTTCTGGACTATCCTTTGGTTGGCGTGGGTCCGGGCCAGTACGCGAAGTACTACTCGATTGACTACATGGCAAATCCGGAAATCTCCTTTAGAGACATTGCGAAGTCGCGCAAAGCACACACGTTGTACTTTGAACTGATGGCGGAAACAGGACTACTGGGCTTCTTTACTTTCATGTCTGTCGTGGCGTATGTGCTCTATCGTCTTTGGCGAATCCGAGCGAAGAACCTTGCTTCGCGCGTGGCATTCGCAAACATGGCTACTGCATTCGGTCTAAGCATCACTATGTACATGATCTCAGCAGTTTTTCTGCAATTGGCTTACCAGCGCTATTTTTGGCTTCTGATTGCTTTGGCCGGAGCTGCGATCCAGATTATGAGCAAAGATTTGGATGAGGCCGGAGATGACGACACCATCGAAACGCCAGCTCTGGCAGTTGAAAGCGAGTAGCGTAGAGTCGTGCAAGAAAGCAATACGGAAATACTCGCCAGCCCGCTTGCGGCAGACCCGGGGAATGGCGGGGCCTGCCAATCACGCCTCGAGATCGTTCGGCGGTTGGATTGGCGTTTTCTGCTGCCGGAACCAAAACTGGATTCCGTTCTTTACGCCGGACCCGAGCATGGGGACCTTCTGCCGGCGCTCAGAATGTTCTGTGAAAGTCTAAATACGTCGTTTTTCCCGGGCACTGAGTCGTTGCAACACAGATTAGCTCAACCTGCACTCGTGGTAGCGAAACGTGTGACACGGAAGCATCTCGAATCGGTCACGGCCTTGTTGGATTCCGGCGGGTACGTCTACTGGGAGCTGGAGCGACGCGGCTCCTCCCCCGGAATGGCCCGGCTGCAAAGCTATCAGAAGGCTGTTCAATTCGTCTCCTCCCTCGGTTTTTCCGACATCGAAGCTTACTGGCACAGGCCGACTTTTGAGGCCTGTCTGGAGATAATTCCCCTAAATGACCGGCGAGTCCACAAGTTTGTTTTTTCCAGGAACAAGGTCGGTCTGAAGGGCGTGCTGCAAACGCTCATCGGGCAGGTCTTTCGCCACACGAATATCCCGGATTATTTTGTACCGTGCGTTAGTCTTGTCGCACGAAAACAATAGCATCTGATGAACTCTGTTTTGACTTTTCTCTCACAGAATACCGCCCGTCTGGGTTTAGACAAATATGCTGTGCCTGCGGATCTGAAATGCGTGGTGGCGACGCCGAGGTTCAAAGCATCCGCTCATTTGATATTCTTTGTTTTGCGTTCGGGAGCTCAGAGCCCTGTCCTAATCGCAAAGGTCCCACGAATTGCGGGCGACAATGCCCGCCTCGATCGCGAAGCGTTCAACCTGTCGCAAATGGACTCTTTCAGACCTCACTTCAGCGATTCGGTCCCGGACCTCGTTGCAAACGAAGACTACGCCGGCCATCGTTTGCTGATCGAAACTGCCGTGCCCGGACAAACCATGCGTCCGGGATTTGTCAGAAAGAACCTGCCGACTTGCATCGATACGACGTTCACGTGGCTCGCGCAGCTTCATAAATTGTCCACGCGGGAGACCCTGGCCACACGCGGCAAGTTTGATGAATTGGTCCAGCAGCCTTTAGGGTTGCTCAGGAAAGTTCTTGCAGATTCCGAGCGCGACCTTGATTTGATTGCAAGAACCGAAAACCTTTTTCCTGTTGATGGTCGGGACAAACTGCCTCTGGTTTTGCATCATGGCGATTTTTCATCGCCGAACCTCTTGGTAAACGATACATTTCAGTTGGGAGTTGTAGACTGGGAGCTCGCGCAGCCACAAGGTTTGCCCCTGCTGGATATGTTCTTCGTCACGAGCTACTTCGCATTTTGCAGGCAGCAGGCGGCGCGCGCAGATGATTGTACGAGTGCTTTTCGTGAGGCGTTTTTTGGGAAATCTGCCTGGGCCAGGCCTCACACGAGAGCCCATATTGCTGAAACGCAAATCCCGCAGGCCTGGGCCGTTCCGTTGTTCGTGTTGTGCTGGGCCGGATATGTCGCCGGACTTGCCGAACGGCTCCTTATGCCAGGTGCCGATACAATCGGGCAGAACGAGCGGAGATGGCTCAGGTCAAATCGTTACTACCAGATCTGGCAATATGCGGTTGAGCACGTGGACGCGCTGCAATTGCTCTGATAAAACCTCGAACCGAATACCTCACCTTGCCTCACCCGGATTTCTGCGGAGAAAATCGATTGCCGCTGAAAGTCTGGTATCCTGCATTTCGTATGATCCTCCTGCGCTGGACAGCTGGTCTCTGATCTCTTTTAGCAAATCGATGTTCGACTTGGTTGCCAGGTCCGCAAGGCGGACGGCGAGGGCACGGTCGGGGCGCGGGTCGAAATCATCGCGTAGCGTCATCAGGTAAAATGCAACATTCCATGCCTCTGGTTTAGACAGCGCCTGGCTGTAAGAGGGCATGCCGGTTCCGCTGACTCCGAGTCGAATAATGTTGAAGAAAAAGTAGGGAATGCTCTCGTTCATTTTGGCCGGCTCACGGAAACTGCCGGGGCGCGGCATAAGCTGTTCCGCCGCCCACCCGTCGCCGGCGCCGCTGGTACCGTGACAAATGTCGCAGCCTGCGGCTTTATACATGCGCTTGCCCTGTGCCAGATTTGGCGCGATTGCAGGGTGGGTTTCCAATTCAAATTCTGTGGTCAGTTCTTGAATCAAAGCTTTGGTCAACTCTGAAATCGAGTGCCGGTCCAGTTTTTCATAGACCATTTGCCGCAACTGCTGTAGCTGCAGGATGGTGAAGTTCTGCTCGAGGTCTGGTTGCAGCGCCGCGTAGATTTTGATGGTACGTTGACAGAATACGTTCATCTCGCGGTATTCGAACTCACTGACCACCAGGCCATCTTTGACCGCGGCCGGATAGTCCTTTCCGATATATTGCAGCAAGGAGATCAGTTCTTGCTGTTGGTGTTCCTCAGGGCTGATTGTCTTTTCCCGTGGTACTGCATTCTCGTGATTCTGTAAATACAGAAAGAGCGTGATAACGCCCAGTACTGCCAGGAAAACAAGCGCGGTAAACTTTGATTTCAACGGTTTCGGCAGGTAAAGAAGTTTTCGTGGCCTACGGCGCAGCCCAGCGCGGCCGTGTTTGCAGGCGGCTTTGCGTGCTTAAGACCGCTCCATCACGAATGAGCTTCAGGTTGATTGTGGTTTCGTCCGCCGTCTCGAAGAGCATGCGTTTGAAATGCGTGGTGGTGAGGACCCGGTTGCCGTT
>JAJFJH010000317.1 GCA_021774155.1 Nitrosomonas sp. | reverse complement strand
AGAATCAGCGGGAAAGGAATATGTCGATTTTTCGGGTTGAGCATAATGCCGAGGATAAAGAGAATTTCTTCGGCTGTGCCGACTCCGCCGGGAAACACGATGATGCCATGGCCGACACGAACGAAAGCTTCGAGACGTTTTTCGATGTCGGGTAGGATCACCAGTTCGTTTACAATCGGGTTGGGGGATTCGGCGGCAATTATTCCGGGTTCGGTCAGGCCAACGTAGCGGCCGCGGTCTATGCGTTGTTTGTTATGTCCTATTGCAGCCCCCTTCATGGGTGCTTTCATGGCGCCAGGACCACAACCAGTGCAAATATTCAGCTTGCGCAGGCCAAGCTGGTAGCCCACATCTTTACAGTAATCATATTCAACACGACCAATCGAGTGCCCGCCCCAGCAAACCACCAGGTTGGGCTCAGTTTCCGCAACCAGTACCCGCGCGTTGCGCAGGATATGGAACACCACGTTGGTGATGCCTTCACTGCTGTTGATATCGAAAATCTGGTTAGATGCTATCTTATTTTTTACATACGAAATATCGCGCAGCACATCAAACAATTGTTGCTGGATACCGGTAATGACCTTGCCGTCAACAAATGCACTTTCAGGTGCATTTTCGATTTCAAGCTTGACCCCTCGCTCCTGCTGTATCACACGTATTTCAAAGTCGTGGTATTGCTCCATTACTTCACGTGCATCGTCGGTAATACTGTCTACATTTAATACCGCGAGCGAGCAGCGGCGAAAGGTTTCATAGAGCCCACCGTCCTGGTTACTCTGTCTGAGTTGATTTACTTCAAGTTGTGACAGGGTGTTCATCTTACCGTGAGGCGAGAGGCGAGTGATTTTGGTGTTTTTAGTCATCATTTAAGGCTTTAAATTTTGTTCTATAGTATAGCGCAGCAGCAAGGTGAATCATGGCATGAATGATTAATTATGGTTCTGCCGAAAATAGCTTGATGTGTTAGCTATGTCTTTTCAAGGGAGGTCGCATGACTGCCGCCATAGGTGAATTCAAGTTCAAAGCGCAACAGTTTAGAAAAAGAGGAAGGCATCGTAAGAATCTGATGAATTTAAATCACCACAATTTAAAGTCAGCGAACTTCTGGGGTCTAGATAAGTAGGCTACTTATCTAGACCCTGCGACCCTTATTTATAGCACGCTGTTGTTTCATTTTTAAAAACAGCTAAAACTTAAGAAACAATCGAGTCTGACCCTATTGGCTCTTTGGAATGCACACGATTTAGAAAAGAAACTCGATGCCTTCAAAGACTACTATAACGGTTACCGTGTTCACGCTGCATTAGATGGTGAACCGCCATTAAGCCTCAGCGGAAATGATGTGCTGGGCAAGGCGAGCATCAACGAGTAGCGGTGGAAATTACACTGCCGAGATCTATTTCAGACGCCGATGGCAGCGTGAATTGTAATTCGCCATCTACAGGTTGGTGAGATCAACTATGGATGTCTATTGAGGCACCATCAAACGAAAGAGGCGGAAACAGATAGGCTGATTCTAATGATGATTGGAACCAATTTTTTACTCTACCTCTCTTACACGAATGTATCGATGATCTCGCTTAATGCGACAGAACCGTAATGCGCCATGCACAGGGTGAAATAGTAAGTAGCGGAGAGTATTGGAAAGTTAGACCTAACAACTTCGTGTTAATATTTACGTGAAAATGCCAGAAAACAACAAAATAACCCTAAACATAAGCCAACACTAAGATCTATCACAAAATGCTGCTTAGTCATAAGCGCCGCTGCCATTACTAAAAGTGCGCAAACTACAGCAAAAACTCTCCTAGCTTTTCCTTCGCACCAAAAAGCAGCCACAGCAGGGACAGCAAAAGCTGCATGTAGTGACGGAAGTGCATTATTTGGAGTGTCGATGGCATATAATAACTGCCATGCGACTCCAGTTAACCCAATAGTGCTCGGTATAGATCGAGGGATAGTAGTAGGAAAAAAGAAAAAGACGGCACATGCAATCCCAAATGATAGAGCCATAGAGGTCGCAACTCTGGCCCTAATCTTGTTACCAGGCAACCAGAGTGCAAGTAATATCAGCGGGAGTTGCAACAGATAAAACCATACAGCCAAATCAATGAATGGAATCTTCTGATCTAGTGCCGTCGATTCAAGAACATAAGGCTCCCGCCATGTTATCTCTGGAGCACCCCAATACCCGATTATAAAAAAGACAACTCCCAAGCCAACCGTCTGAGGTCGAGAACACCCATCAAAAAATCTAACGAACGCACGAACACACAAAAATCGATCAACTCTTACACTAGTTGACGTACTATCGCATAATTTTTTTGCCATCTTTTCTCACATTATATGCACAAAAAGTTTAAAGCTCTATTGCGTTATTATCGGACGAAAAATGAGTTGGATCCCAATCATGGAGCAGCTCAGTAACACAGGAAATCTTATCCTGTATTCGTTTTTGGTTTGTTTCAGTTACTAATAGTTCAGGCTTGTCTTTAAATAACTTTAGCTGATACGCTGTTCGCACACCCGTATCACGAAACAAAGTGTTGTAGTCAAGACCAAACTGTGTGCGTAACCATGCCTCTCCAACCCACGACTTAAGTTGGCTATAACTGAATCCAGTGCGTACTGCCATTTCTATGGGGTTAGCCTCTGCAATATTTTCCACATTGTCGTATCCCTCGCGCTTCAGACGCACCTCATGTTGAAATGGTTTAATGCAACAGGACACTTCTAGAGGCAGATTTATAATGTCATTAGAGGTGAATATGAATACACAAACAAAACGAGTGAATCCAAAATATACACTTGAATTTAAACAAGATGCGGCAAGGTTAGTTAATGAAAAAGGCTATACTCACCAACAGGTGGTTGATCATTTAGGTATTTCTTTAAGTGCAATTGGCCGTTGGTCTAGAGCTGAACGAAGTTCTGCAACGTCATCATCG
>JAJFJH010000316.1 GCA_021774155.1 Nitrosomonas sp. | reverse complement strand
AAGCAGATCGTGTCGGGTAATAGTTCGTGTGATGATCCCGTCTTTTTCAACAGGGAGATTCAATAAATGTTTGTCTTCCATGAGCTCGACCGCATCCTCGATACGGGTAGATTCATTGATCGTGTGTCGATGGGTTGTCATGATGTCTTTGGCAGACAGTAACTCCAAGTCTTTCCCATCGCGAAGAGCACGTAACACATCAAATTCACTGATAAACCCAAGGTACTTCCCTTCTTCATCCACCACCGGTGCGCCAGCCATGTGAGATGATAAAAGAGTCACTGAAAGATATTTGGCATTCGTGTTTGGGCGTACCCGAATGGAATTCGTCCCTAAGATACTTCCCACGGTTGTGTACACTGCTTGGTTTGCCACGATGTCTTCCCTTTAGCCCCTCCCGTAAGGGAGGGGCCTATCGGTGTTTGAATTTCGTTATCCTACGGTCACTTCGACTTGCTTTGGCTTGACGCGCTCTGTTTTCGGTAGCTGGACTTTCAACATGCCGTCTTTGAATTCAGCCGAGACCTTTTCACCATCCGAATCCTCAGGAAGGGTGAAACTTCTGGCAAAACTTCCATAGGATCGTTCAATTCGATGAAACTTTTTGCCTTTTTCTTCCTTTTCATAGTGGCGATGGCCTGAGACGGTTAACACATCGTCTTGAACACCCACTTTAATATCTTCTTTATTCACTCCAGGAAGTTCGGCTTTGATGACATAATTTTGTCCGTCCTCGACGATGTCCACCACGGGTGCCCATTCCGCCACGGTCAAGGCTTCTCGTTTATCCCCTTCTTTTTTCATAGGGGCTCTTCCAAACATGGTGGAAAAACGACGTTGTAAGTCATCCAACTCTCGCGATGGATCCCAATGTGTCAATGTATTCATGGCATACCCTCCTTTGGAAAATCATAGAATTAAAAAAATAGTTTTTGTTTTCTATTACAAAGAAAAGCAAACCGTGTGCCAGATTTCCCGATTTGTTAAGTGATGGGAACACATTGATAATATTAAGGTTTTCCAAGAAACAGGAAGTTGCCTAGGAATGGGTGTGGAGAGCCGCCTCACACATTTTTTTTTGTTCTGTAGCAGAAGACAGCATCGCGCCAATCTTGGCATCTGATTCCCACCGAAATTCTAAATGAGATATTTGTGCAGGAAGGAGAAGGTGGGGAATGATCTGTGTTTAGAGGTTGTGAGTGCTATGAAGGCTAGGAATAATGACTTCCATGTTCGGATATTCCGTTCGCAGTGCCGCCGCCAAAGAAAACGATTGCCGCTCTTCCCCATGAACCACAAATACTTTTCGTGGCTTGGGGTTCAGGCGGTGAACGTAATTCAACAAGTCAAGACGATCTCCATGCGCGGATAGGCCATTAAAACGGATAATTTGTGCACGCCGTGGTGTGGGCCTTCCAAATATCGGAACCATGTCCCATTCTTCAATAAGTTTTCGCCCTAAAGTATGCTCGGCTTGGAAGCCGACCATGGCGACGATATTTTTCTCATTCTGAATTCCATGTTTAAGATGGTGAATGATGCGTCCTCCCTCACACATGCCGGAGGCGGCAATGATCACGCAGGGACCAGGACGGGTATTTAATCGCTGACTTTCTTGAACACTCTCCACGTATCGAATGTATTTTGCGCCAAAAATGTCTTTGTGAGACGTGAAGGTTTTCAATGTCTCTTCATCAAAGCATTCGGGGTGATGACGAAAGATCTTTGTCGCTTTTGAGGCCAATGGCGAGTCGATATAAATGGGAATCTGTGGTATTCGCTTCTCCTGTACCAGTTCTTTAATTCGCATCACCAGCTCCTGGGTTCTCCCCACGGCAAACGCTGGAACAATGATTTTACTTTTGTGCTTGATGGCATGCTTGACCAGTGATTCGGCCTTGGTACGCATGGTCTCTAAATCTTCATCATGAATTCGATCTCCGTAAGTCGATTCTAGAATGAGGACATCACAGGGAGGGGAAGGCTGTGGGTCTCGGAGAATCGGCATATCATAGCGCCCAACATCACCGCTGAATAACACAGAAACCGATTCTCCCTTGTGGGCGTATTGCACCCAAATTGAGGACGAGCCCAAAATATGCCCTGCATCCGTGAACTGGGCTTTGATACGAGGAGAGACGCGAAAAGTTTTGCCATAGGCCATACGTTCGAATTGTCGGCAAATAGCTTGGACGTCTAAGAGGGTATACAAGGGGGCGAGCCCCGGGCGTTCTCGACGTCGACCTCTTTTATTGAGATAGGTACAATCGGCTTTTTGAATTTTGGCCGAATCTTCGAGCATGATTTCCACTAAATCTTGAGTCGCTTTCGTCATGTACACAGGACCTCGAAATCTCCCCTTGGTGAGAATGGGAAGGGCTCCGGAATGGTCAATATGAGCATGAGACAAGAGGACGGCATGGATGGTTGCTGGGTCGAACCCAAGATAGCGATTGAATCGTTCTGAATCCTGTCGCCGTCCCTGAAATAGGCCACAGTCTAACAGGATTCGAGTGTTGCCAAACTGTAATTCATGTCGGCTTCCGGTCACTGACCTGGCTGCGCCGTGAAAGGTAATGTTCATGATGTCTCCAAATCGTGATGATTCTGCACAATGAAACTCCAAGCCTCTTGCGCGGTTTCGGCATAATGGAACAACTTCACGTCCTGTTCGCTGATCAGTCCCATGTCTAATAAATAGGGCCAATTAATCAATCGTTCCCAAAAGGCTTTCCCTACAAGGATGACACTCACACCAGTAACTTTTCCGGTTTGGAGTAAGGTCAAGGTTTCGAATAATTCATCCAAGGTTCCATACCCACCTGGAAAGGCCACCAAGGCTTTGGCCCTTAACAAAAAGTGCATTTTCCGAAGCGCGAAGTATCGAAATTGAAACGTGAGCTTGGGACTGATGTAGGGGTTGGGTTGTTGCTCGTGAGGCAGAGAAATATTCAAACCAATGGATTTGGCTCCGACGTCGTGGGCCCCTCGATTGGCGGCTTCCATAATCCCTGGACCGCCTCCAGTGACCACCACATACTCACAATGTCCTTTCATCTGACAGGTGGAGGAGACGAGACGGCTGAACTCTCGGGCCACCGTATAATAATGCGATAAGGCCAATTGGTGTTGGGCAATAGTCACGGCGCGTTGGCTCTCCGAGTCGTTCGGATTTTTGGCCAAAGCTTCTTCGGCATGGTGAACTTTGACTTTGGCCTGTTCAGGATCTGGCACTCGAGCGCTTCCATATACCACAATCGTAGAATGGATTCCTTCATCTTGTTGAATGAGCTCCGGTTTGAACCATTCGAGTTGAAGGCGGACCGCGCGCAATTCATCTCGCGAAAGGAATTCGGTATCCTGATCCGCCCGAAGATAAGACGAGGATCTCATTTCACCAGATTGGTCATCAGT
>JAJFJH010000315.1 GCA_021774155.1 Nitrosomonas sp. | reverse complement strand
CTCGACGACAGCAAATTTGCGCATAACCTCCGCACGGTTCTGATAATGGTAATTTTTGGAGATCTGTTTCTTAGGGAGCGATTCACCGGGAAAGTACCAATTCAGAACAAACTGAACATCTTCCGGATGCTTCTGAAAACTAAAACGGAAAAAATAGTTTACGGCGCGGTAGTAGCCGAGCTGCAGAATATAATTAACCTTCCTTGCCGTATCGTCCCCCAGGGCGGCGAGGTGGCTTTTATCGTTTTCATCCAGGGTGAAAACAAAAGATCTTTCCTCATCGTCAAGGGAGGGTATGGAGTAAAGTGTGCGGACTTCGTCTTTGGTTAAGATCGAGAGACGGGCCATGTTATTTTGTATAGGTGATAACGATCATTAATAGTAATGTGCTATGTATAGGGTTACTATATTTAATATAGCATGCACACTGTATATTTTTGATATCATTATTACATTAACACTTACCGGCAAATAAAATGATGGGAAAAACACTCGCTTATTTACGAGCCTCGACGGATAAACAAGAGACCAACAATCAAAAACTTGAAATCCTCGAATTCGCCAGAAAAAAAGAAATTAAAATTGATGACTACATCGAGTTAACTATTTCATCACGCAAATCCCCGAAACAACGTCGTATCGAAGAACTCATTAACCGACTCAATCCATCAGATACTTTAATCGTCACAGAACTCAGCCGGCTGGGGCGCAGCACTGCCGAAGTGATTGCCCTGATCAACGCTTTGGTTGAGACGAATATCCGCGTCGTTATCTTGAAGCAAAACTTGGATATTTGTCAGCACGATATGAACTCAAAAATTATCATCACACTGTTTTCATTATTTGGTGAGCTTGAACGTGATCTTGTCAGCTCAAGAACCAAGGAAGCCCTTGCTGCAAAAAGAGCACAAGGCCAAATCCTGGGAAAACCCAAAGGCACCATTCAGAAAAGTAAATTTGACCCACATGTGGAAAAGATAAAAGAATTACTCGAGATAGGATTGTCAGTGCGGAAAATAGCTAAAGTATTGGGATATAGCAATCATATTGCTTTGAATACTTATATTAATAAGCGACTGATAAAGCCTTCGGCGTTGGCTGCCTAATTCGTACATTCAAAACATTACAGCAGCGTCACGGTAATTCCTCCGAGTGCACTTCGAATGACTCAAGTAGGCCCAGTGATATCAAAGCAACTACCTTGGTAGACTTTCTTGAATTTCCTGTCTATGCGCCGATGCTCTTTAAGAAATTCATCTGTAAGCATCTTGTCATACAGATAATCGACCGGGATCTTAAAGGGGTTCTTCCACAGGACCCCTACTTATTTCTGGAAAAGGGAAATTATAAATATAGAAGTTATGCTAAGTTATTGATATTGAGCATAGTTATTATTAATTATTGGAATATGAAATACATCCCATATGGCTGAATTTAGTTATAAAGACGGGATCTCAATCCATTGTATTTGAAAGGTTTTTATTGTCATAATGTCGACCATAGGTCGACATTGGTTTAAAACCACCGCATTCATGCGGTAAAGTCAAGAAACTGCGTGCAGAGCACGCCTACTAAGCAAAGCTGGTTTTAGCCAGCAACACCGAACCTACCGACTTTAGTCGGTAGTGGTTTAGTTTATCTCTTTTTTACTTTTGCTTTTCGAGGGGATGGACAATAATAGCCTACTTGGTGCGGGTCTTCGTTGACTCACAGTGTCAAGCACTCAATAAAACAGGAGAGTATGATATGTCCACGAACTTAAGCGTCACTTATTCAGGTACACGAGAATTGGAAGTCGTTGATTTGCCGGTGCCAAAGCGCGAGTTTCGCGGCAAGACGTTGGAACACGCGGTGATCTTGAAGGTGATCGCGACCAACATTTGCGGCAGCGACCAGCACATCTATCACGGTCGTTTTGATGTTCCCAAAGGCACAGTGCTCGGTCACGAAATCACTGGCGAGGTCGTCGAAATCGGCCGCGATGTCGAGATGATGGAAGTCGGCGATATCGTTTCCGTACCGTTTAACGTCTCTTGCGGCAAGTGCCGCAACTGCAAGACGCTTCATCCCGAAATTTGCGAAACGGTCAACGAAGCCGCTCCCATCGGAGCTTACGGGTTCGACCTTGGCGGCTGGCAAGGCGGTCAGTCTCAATTCTGTTTAGTGCCCTACGCGGACTTTGCGTTGCTGAAGTTCCCCGACCGGGATCAGGCGCTCGATCGGATGCTTGAACTCACGTACCTGACAGACAACTTGCCGACCGGTTTCCACGGTTGCGTTAGCGCCCAAGTCAAACCGGGATCGACGGTTTATATCGCCGGTGCCGGGCCAGTCGGTCGAGCTGCTGCGGCTGGGGCGCGTTTGTTGGGCGCGGCGTGCGTCATCATTGGCGACCAAAACAAAGAGCGTTTGAAGGTGATGGAGAAAGCGGGTTATGAAACGGCTGACCTGAGTAGCAGCGTTCCGCTGGCGGACCAGATTGACGCGATTCTTGGCATCCCCGAAGTTGATTGCGGTGTTGATGCTGTTGGCTACGAAGCTCACGGTCTTGGCGAGTTCAGTGACAAGGAAGTTCCCGAAGCGGCTTTGAATTCGATATTGGAAGTCGTTCGGGCCGGAGGAGCCATTGGCATTCCCGGTATCTACGTCGGTAGCGATCCGGGTAGTAAGCACCCTCGTGCGAAAGACGGCGTTCTTGATCTAGCGATTGGCAAAGCGTGGACGAAGTCTCTGACGCTTGTCACTGGGATGGCTCCCGTTCGAAACTACAGCCGCGAGCTGATGCAAGCCATCCTTTGGAATCGCATCGACCTTCCTGCTGTGATGAACACCGAAGTCATTCCGATCGAACAAGGCCCCGATGCCTACGCCAAGTACAGTGCCGGGTCAGCGAAGAAGTTCGTCATCGACCCGAACGGAATGTTGAAGAAGTAGTCAGCTCTAACGCAGAACGGTACGTTCGAAGTCTAGGCGTGAAAGCGAGTGGATCACTGCGGTCCCTCGCTTTCGTGCTTGGTGACTGTAAGAAAGCATTGATATCGTAGAATTTCGAGTGCGCATCATCCACGTGCAGACTTGAGCTGGCTTGTGTGATACTGCCTCCTGATACACAATACCTAATGACAATAACCACCGACAGGAAAACGGTCAAATGAAAGCGATCAAGATTCACAAACAGGGTGGCCCGGAAGTCATGCAGTATGAGGACATCACGCTGGATGCGCCCGAACGTGGTGAAGTCAGGCTGCGACACACGGCGATCGGGCTTAACTATCTCGATACCTACCATCGTTCCGGTGCTTATGTGCTGCCTTTGCCCAGCGGTTTAGGTTTTGAAGCAGCCGGTGTTATCGAAGCGGTTGGCGATGGCGTCACCGACTTCAAAGAAGGCGACAGAATTGCCTATGGTGCGGGGCCAATCGGTTCCTATGCACAAGCCCGCAACATACCAGCAAATCGGCTTGCAAAACTGCCGGACACAATCCCGGACGAAACTGCGGCTGCCATGATGCTCAAGGGCATGACGGTGCGCTATTTGTTGCGAGAAACCTATAAAGTCAAAGCAGGCGAAACGATTCTGTGGCATGCGGTTGCCGGTGGCGTTGGTCTGATTGCCGTTCAGTGGGCAAAGCATCTGGGAGTTCGGGTGATCGGCACAACAAGTTCGTCTGAAAAAGCCGCGTTGGCCAAATCCATGGGATGTGACGAGGTCATCAACTACACCGAGGAAGACGTGGCGGAGCGGGTGCGTGAACTTACCGATGGCAAGGGTGTGCCGGTGGTTTATGATGGTGTCGGTCAAGCAACGCTCGAATCTTCGCTCGACAGTCTCAGTTCGTTCGGTCTCCTGGTAAGCTTCGGCTCAGCATCAGGCCCCGTGAAAAACTTCGACACCGGGGTTCTAGCAGCGAAAGGATCGCTCTACCTGACGCGCCCTGGGCTGATGACCTATGTGGCATCCGACGAGGCGCTGCAAGCCAATGCCGCTGATCTGTTTCAAATTGTTGGTTCGGGTGCCGTCAAGATAGAGGTGAAGCAGGCGTATGCGTTGGCGGATGCCGCCAAAGCGCACAAGGATTTGGAAGGACGAAAAACAACCGGCTCAACAGTTTTATTGCCATAGCAAGAAGAGTGTAAACGCCGCCCGAAAATGCTCACGATGTGGAAGGGTTCAACGTAATCTCGATCAAGCCGTCGGAACACCTTGCTGTGAGTCCGCATCAAGCACAAGCCAATCACCAACGGCCGGTTCCAATAAATTCGATAACTCTAACAAAGAAAGAATATTATGTGCAAAAATCATGACGTCTCCTATATGGGAACAGGAAAAGCTGAAGTATTAGAAATAGACTATCCCGAACTGTCTTTGGGAAATCGAAAATGTGATCACGGTGTTATCTTAAAGATAGTTGGACTAGCGGAGGCATTTGAACAGAAACTTACGGTTTCGGTGCAGAACCTGTAGTTCCCTGTCATAACGTTGTTCTCTGCTCAACTGGGCCCAGTAAGCCCACGAAACTGTGCAAAACGGCAAGATTTCAGTGTGAATTGTGTACAACATTTGGAAATACAGGGGGCATGCGCCTTTTAAGTAGAGAATAGCGATAGAAGCCGACACTTTCATGGTTTCTTTGATTGAAGTTAATTGAGAATACAAGGTTCGCTAAAAAATAGCCGTATTTTACGGCCTAAATTTAAATGAGCGCGTTTTGCAAAGGTATCGAATAGTGTATTGAGTTTATTCCATTGAGTACGCCAAGATCGAGAGATCTGAGGGTATTTTCCATCCCAACGCTCAGAAAACTGATCCAATGCCAGCAAGGCTTCTTCTTCTGTGACAGACTTGTAGATTTGTTTTAAATCGGCTGTTACGGGTTTATAGTCTTTCCATGGCACAAATTTCACTGAGTTACGGATCATGTGAACAATGCAGAGTTGAACTTGCGATTCCCCGTGGTCTTGCCACGGGGATCTAATTAGACTTTAGAATGTTGGGATGCGAAATGTTGTAGAGAAAGCGAGCCACTGCGCGTGGCAGATACACTATCACATAGTATTTCCCGTGAAATACAGACGTGGATTTTTAGACGAAGCAGTTGTAAATATCATTATAAGGACTGCGAAAGAGATAGAAGAGCGATACGATATGGAGTTTGAGCAGATAGGTTGCGACAAAGACCATGTACATTTACTTTGTACGGCTCATCCGAAAATTGCACGGGGTCAGATTGTGAGAGTGTTTAAAAGCATCACGGCGCGGGAATTGTTTAAGAGGAAACCGGATTTGAAACGAGACCTGTGGGGTGGTGAGTTTTGGACGGACGGCTATTATGTTGCAACTGTAGGGGAAAGAGCGGATTGGGTTGTAGTTGAGCGGTATGTAAAGAACCAAAAGGCAAACCAAAAGAAGAGCTGCGCCAGCTTGTGCTTTTTAATACCCCGTGGTCTTGCCGCGGGGTTATTTATTTTGCGTACTCGGAAAGGTTGTGTTGATAGCATCAGGAAATCCCTTGAGACCATCGACACAAGCAATCAGAATATCTTTTACGCCACGGTTTTGAAGTTCCGTGAGCACATTAAGCCAGAATTTGGCGCCTTCATTTTCTGAAAGCCATAGACCCAATAATTCTTTGTGGCCATCCATATTGACACCCAGAGCCAGGTATACAGCTTTATTGATTACCTGCTTATCCTGGCGAGTTTTGAGCACAATACAATCCAGATAAACGATTGGATAGATTGGATCAAGTGGGCGTGGTTGCCATTCAATAACCCGATCAATGACAGCGTCAGTCACATTTGAAATCTGCGTGGCAGAAACATCCGCACCGCACATTTCTTTAAATGTCGCGAGGATCTCTCGCGCTGTCATCCCGTTGACATACAAACTTAGGATTTTGTCATCCATTGAGACGAAACGAGTTTGTCTTTTTTGACCAGCTTCGGCTCAAAACTGCTATGCCTGTCACGTGGCGTATTAAGTTCAATTTGACCATCTTCTGTTCGCAAGGTCTTGCTGGTATACCCATTACAATTATTTCGAGCCAACCTGATCTCGTGCTCGCTCCTTTCAATCCACTTCATGACTGGGCTGACCTTTGCCCCTGGGCGTCTTTCGCCTGAAGCGCCTAAACGCGGCAAAATCTTTAACTTTTTTGTGCTAACTGAACCGGAATACAGCCATTTTCGATCGATTATCACCGTGTTTGACAGCCGAGCTTGATTTCAGTACATTCAGTCGCCATGGGAAAGGTTGTTTATTTTACCTATACCCATTATTTCCAAGAAAGTTATGAATATAATGGATGTTATCAGCGTGGCACCAGTAGAGACATTCAGTGAAAATTAGGGTTTCGCCGGTAGCTACTTTAAGGCTCTGCAGTTAAATTCAGGAAAAACAGGAGCGAATTATGGCCGGTGGCTGGTCTCGAGATGGGGCGGTACAAGATCAAATTGACGCCAGCGTGGAAGATGCTGTAGCGGCGGCTCGTAGCCAGCTACCCATCGGCGCAAGCTTAACGCATTGTGAAGAATGTGAAGCCGCAATCCCGGAGGCGCGTCGCAAAGCGGTTGTCGGCGTGCGGTTCTGTATTATTTGCCAGGCCGAACTGGATAAACAGCAGGCAGGACTCAGCAGCTACAATCGCCGCGGCAGTAAGGACAGTCAATTGAGGTAATTTTGCATCCCAATAAAACGCTGAAAAGCGTACCAACACGGCACCATCGCCGCCTAAACTCATCCACACTACAGGAATAATTCTAATGACACAAATGATCAAATCCAAAGCCGCGGTAGCGTGGGATCCTGGCCAGCCTCTGTCCATTGAAGAAGTCGACGTGATGCCGCCACAAGCCGGTGAAGTGCTGTTGCGTGTCGTCGCCAGCGGCGTCTGTCATACCGACGCCTTCACCCTGTCCGGCGATGATCCGGAAGGTATTTTTCCGGTCATTCTGGGCCACGAGGGCGGCGCTATTGTCGAACAGCTGGGTGAAGGCGTGACCAGCGTCGCGGTAGGTGATCATGTAATTCCGCTGTACACGCCTGAGTGCGGCGAGTGTAAGTTCTGCAAATCCGGTAAAACCAACCTGTGCCAGAAGATTCGTGAAACTCAGGGTAAGGGCCTGATGCCCGACGGCACCACCCGATTTTATAAAGACGGCAAGCCCATCCATCACTACATGGGTTGTTCAACCTTCTCGGAGTACACCGTAATTCCTGAAATTTCGCTGGCAAAAGTGAATAAAGAAGCAGCATTGGAAGAAGTCTGTCTGCTGGGTTGCGGCGTGACCACCGGCATGGGTGCGGTAATGAACACCGCCAAGGTAGAAGAGGGTGCCACCGTTGCTATCTTCGGCTTGGGCGGTATCGGCTTGTCGGCCATTATCGGTGCCAAGATGGCTAAAGCCAGCCGTATCATTGGCATCGATATTAACGAGAGTAAGTTTGAACTGGCGCGCAAGCTTGGTGCGACCGACTGTATTAATCCGAAGGACTATGGCGACAAGCCGATCCAGGATGTCATCGTCGAATTGACCGATGGTGGCGTTGACTACTCCTTCGAATGTGTCGGCAATGTCAACATCATGCGCTCGGCGTTGGAATGCTGCCACAAAGGGTGGGGCGAGTCGGTGGTGATCGGTGTCGCCGGTGCTGGTCAGGAGATCTCCACCCGTCCATTCCAGCTGGTGACCGGCCGGGTATGGCGTGGCTCAGCCTTCGGCGGCGTGAAAGGCCGCTCCGAGCTGCCGGGTTATGTCGAGCGCTATTTGCAGGGTGAATTCAAACTGGATGATTTTATAACTCATACGATGGGGCTGGAAGACATCAACAAAGCCTTTGATTTGATGCATGAAGGCAAGAGCATTCGCACCGTCATCCACTTCGACAAGTAACCACCAACAATGCGCTGTGACTGTGGAAAAAGCGCGATGCAGAATTAATATTTCATAGGAACCCTTGCATGAGTATTGAAACTTTGAGCTGCAACAAAAGTTTTGCGGGCTGGCACAAGCAATACAGTCACTACGCCGAAACGCTGAACTGCGCCATGCGTTTTGCCATTTACCTGCCGCCCCAGGCAGCTAACGGGCAGAAGGTGCCGGTGCTGTACTGGTTGTCTGGCTTGACGTGCACGGACGAGAACTTTATGCAGAAAGCCGGTGCCCATCGCGTTGCCGCCGAGCTGGGCATCGCCATAGTGGCACCGGATACCAGTCCGCGCGGCGACGACGTAGCGGATGATGAGAGCTACGATCTCGGTCAGGGTGCCGGCTTCTTTGTCAACGCCACCCAGGCGCCCTGGAGCCGCCACTATCACATGTACGACTACGTGGTTGACGAACTGCCGCAGTTGGTCGAGTCGACGTTTCCGGTAAACGAGCAACGGGCCATTGCCGGACACTCGATGGGTGGACACGGAGCTTTGGTTATTGCCCTGCGCAACCCGCAGCGCTACTGCTCGGTGTCGGCTTTTAGTCCCATCAGCAACCCGCTGAATAGCCCATGGGGTAAAAAAGCCTTTGCCGCCTACCTGGGTAAAGATACTCACAGCTGGCGCGACTACGATGCCAGCATGCTGATGCACGCAGCCACGCAGCCGGTGCCTGCGTTGGTGGATCAAGGCGAGGCCGACGAATTTATGACCGAGCAGTTGCAACCGGAGCGACTGGAAGCAGCCGCAACAGCCAGCGCTTACCCGCTGCAGCTGCGTCGCCACGAAGGTTATGACCACAGCTACTACTTTATCGCCAGCTTTATCGAAGAGCACCTGCGTTTTCACGCAGATTGTTTTAACAAGTGAACCCTTTGCGCAGCGGCATACGTTCGTTACCTGTGCGTTTTACTATAAACAGCGGTGTTGTTAACGCTGAATCTATTCGTCTCATTGCCACAGTGGTGATATTTTATAATGCAACGCTGCTATCACAGCTGTATGAGCATTACCGGGCACTTGATCCAGAAAAAGCCAAAGAAATTGCGCGATTATCACCCGTGCCTGGCAGCATTTATCATTTATTGGAAAATATGAATTTTACAGGCTAGGAAAACCTATTTATATTCAAGAAGTTGACAGATTTTTACTGGAGAACTTTGAAATCGATAAATCGACTGAAATCCAGTCATAGAAAGGGTTTCAGAGGAGGTTGGTGACAAATCGGTCTTTAAGGCAAAGAACCCCAGTTAGCTGAGAGCATGCAAAACCGGGGGAGGCTAAGCCGCCTTTTTGAGTTTTTCATCACTCTCCGTCCTAAAGTCGGGATACCACTCTCGAAACGTTTGTTCCAATTCGTCATTGAGCACCCGGGTCCGCATCTGCAAGAGTAAATGGGCTCCCTTAGGACTCCATTGCATTTGTTGCCGCTTGGTAAAGCGTTTGGCGACGACGTAGTTCACCGTGGATTCGACGAAACCAGTGCTGATCCTCTCTCCCTGACGATACCGCTCACCGTAATTCGTGATGAACGCTTGATTGTTGGCAATGTACGTGTGGAATTCTTCGGCCGATCGCAATAGCTTGCGTGTCACCGAATCTTTATTTTTCCCATCGACCGCCGCGTCCAGATCCATTTCTAGGCTTTCCAAATGCTGGAGTGCTTCGTAGGTATTACCGTGCCACAGATACCATTTGATGCTTTCAATCGCTTTTAAAATAGGCTCTCTCAATTCATGCTTTTTATCATCATCCTCAAACGTTATCGGCAAGCCTTTGGCGGTCTGATTAAGTACGGTCAAACGCATCGTGACATGGAACCAATCCAACAAGTGTTCGGCCTCCGGATTAAGGTAGAGCTGCAGTTTGCGCACAGTGTCGCCGCCATCGGAGAGAAAAACAATTTGCTGATTCAGTTGCATGCCCTGGCTTTTGAGCACCTCGAAGAGGCGTCGTTTGGGCTTGTCGTCATAAGATTGCACCAGGCCAAAGCACTTGCTGGCACCTTCTTCAGGAATGGACTTGCCCACGATGACTTCAAAGTTAGTCTTCTTGTTATTCCAATGTCTAACGTAACCGCCATCGATCCCGACGGTGATGGGCATCGGCGGTCGTGGCAGCGAAGCCCATTCGTTCGGACATCCGTCGATAAAGGAAAACTGCTCGCCGCCAAGCTCTGCCTCGACCCGCTTCGCCACGCGTTGCAGATGGTTGCGCACACTGGTGGCCTGGATGTGTGTTTCGATGGGTAATACGTCTTCGAATAACTGTGCGGCAAGGTCAAAAGACACCAACGATGACCATTTCGTTTCCAGATACAAGCGCTCGGGTGAGCAGTGATCGGTGAACAGATCGACAAGTGGACTGAATGTGCGGGTTTTATGCGGCTGGCAATTACACTGGAACCAGCGTGGGCTGAGAATCTTCAGGTTCCCAAACAGCGTGCGAAATACCACCGGATGCTGGCCTTTATGCCGGAACGCCTGGGTACAATGAGGACACTGTTGCCGATTGGAAAGGAAAGTTGCAATTTGTTGTTCAACAACCTGTTTTTGCAGGTTAGCAAGTAAAGTCTTAGCCTCGGCTAAGGATATACCAATTACCTCGAGTCCCTCAGTTGTTCGTTCCAGGCAAACCAGTTCATGGGTCGCCTCACCCGTTTCATCTTGGGTGGTCAATTGAATCTTGAATTTCATGGCTTCCTCCTTTCAGGATGAAAATAGCCAATCGCGGTCGCCCCTCTCGTATTGCTGTAAACGAGCATTGATTTCTCGGCGGGAAAAGCTATCCGGATCAAACGATTGATAGTCCGACAACTCTTCGTCCTCCCTGTCGTTTTCGTCGTCGAAGTCATCATTCATTCCACTGTCGCTAAACAGTGCGCGGTATTTAAGTTCTTTCCGTATTTGCATATAAGCCAGCGCACCACCACAGTCTTCCGGCGGTGCCGCATGTTTGCCATCGATACAGACCGGGTAAGTTCGCTTAGGATCGAGCGGAAGACGTTTTTCAATACGAACTTCATGCAGCCAAGCATCACCAAAGTCGTATTCGTACAGAAAACGTTCGCGCGTTCGAAAACTAAAAGAGGAAAGAAGTACCTGTTCAGGGTTGTCGGCGAATCCCATTCCGCCATCGTGGTAAACCCCAAAGTCCTTGCCACGAATGTGGAACCGATTCAGATGCGCATCATCCCAGCCAACTGCGATCTGAATTATGTAATGGAGATCGGCTATTGTGCTGTCACTGCGAACCAGCAAACGCCGCCAAACCATTGGGCTAATTTCCTGAATCCAAACTTTCAGTTGATAAACATGAACTGAGTCGAGTTCTGGCATCGCTTTACTCTGTAATTAACCTGTCTAATTGAATCGATAAAGCCGATCAATTATAGCGCTGCAGGAAACTTCAGTCTCATTTTACTACTTTTACATATTATAAATGAACAGATAAAAACCAACGAACGTTATTATATTTCTATTACTTGAAGTCTACTTTTCTGAATGCCTCCCCCGGTTTTGCATGCTCTCTACCTATACGGCACCCCTAGCGTACCTTTTCGTATCGCTGGACTTCAGACCCCTAGATACAACATATTGAAAAAGAGAAAACCCGACTAAATTTAGTCGGGTTTTTACTATCTTCTCAAACAGTATTTTCAATATACTTTGGGTGTCAATAAACAAAAGGCTCTAAAGTTTCATGGTATTTTTGCTAACCCATTGTTCCTATAAGTTAACAGGCCGTTTTTGACATCTCAAATCCAGGTTGTTTTTAAGGGTAGTTTTTCGAGAAATTACAACCCGATTGAATCAATCAATTTTTTATCTGATAATTCGTACTCTCCATACAGGGTGCTAATCAACAAAAGGCTCTAAAGTTCCACAGGATTTATCGGCGCTGGTCAGCCATAATAACCGCGAATGTCAGTGCAATTCACGCGAACTGATAAAATAAAGCAGCGCCGAGCGTGACACATCCATAATCTTTGCG
>JAJFJH010000314.1 GCA_021774155.1 Nitrosomonas sp. | reverse complement strand
TTTTGAGGCGAACATAACGGATTACCAACCAAACCTGATCCGGGCCACGGCAAACAGCGATCAGCAAACACTGCTGGTGCTGAGTGAAATGTACTACCCGGAGGGTTGGCAGGCATTTGTTGGTGGGACAGAGACTGAAATCTTCAAAACCAACCATGTCTTGCGCTCTATCGTGCTGCCGGCTGGACAGCATCTAGTTGAGTTTAGACTTGAGCCGAGGAGCTATTCGGCGAGTTTGTATACAAAGGGGACATCAATCGGCATCGTTTATGTTCTGCTGGTACTTGGACTGTCGCCGCACATTCGGCGCTTTTTGGCAGGCAAGCGAGAAAAATCCACACGCGCAATAGAGTAAATGGCGCTAAGCAACCACTTCGAGCACCAATTTTTCAGAATAGTAAATTGGTTTCTCGCACCCCTGGAGCCATTTTTCGCAGGCCGTGACAAGAACCGGGAGACAGCAGGACCGATCTTCATCATCGGCTCGCCTCGCTCCGGCACAACCATTCTGTACCAGATTCTCATCCACAGCTTCGACTTCGCCTATGTCAACAATTTGGTTGGTAACCTGTATCGCTGCCCCAACCTTGGGTCGGAATTGTCGCATCAGCTAGGACTGGACGCTAAAAACATCAGTTTCGAGTCGACACATGGCGTTACACGAGGCCTCGCCGGGCCCAATGAATTCGGGAACTTCTGGTATCGGTGGTTCCCGAAAGCACCGCACTATGCGGATGAGAAAACTGTGAGCGTAAAGGCAGGAGGCGCTCTCAGGCGTTCGATCGCAGCAATACAGTCATTTTCCGGGAGGCCGCTCTTGTTGAAGAATACCGTTAACTCCATGCGCATCCGAGCATTGCAGCACCTTTTCCCGAAGGCTTTGTTCATCGTGTCGGAGCGCGACCCGGTTTACACCGCGCAGTCCATCTACAAAGTCAGGGCAAAACGCAGCAAGAAGGAGCGCTGGTGGTCGACACGCCCACAGGAACTAAAAGAACTTCTGGCTCTGCCGCTCATTGAACAGTGCGTTTACCAGGTGTACTATCTAACCAAACAGATTGAAACTGACAGCAAACTCACAGACTGCGACAGGTTCTTTTGGCTGAACTATGAGAGGCTCTGTACAGATACTGGCAATGAGTTGTCACGGATTGAGGAGTGGCTGAAACTGCGGGGTATCCCTGTTAAGAGGCGAGCAGTGCCTGTACCGACACTGAAGGCAAGTGACAAGCAAGCACTTCCGGATAAGGATTTTGACAAAATCAGGTCCATGGTGAGGACGTTGTGGCCAGAATAGAAGACATAATACAATTCATAGATAAATCGCCTCAGCGCTCCATTTTTTCATATCCCTGGTGGTTGGAAGCCACAACTGGTGCCAACTACGAGTATCTTGTGGCGCAGGACAACGACAGGATCAAGGCGATCATGCCAATTGTCAACACCAGGCGGCTAGGGCTCAGGATGTGTACCATGCCCCCCTACACCCAGTCACTGGGCTGCCTGCTGCCTCCTATAGAAGGCAAGTACAGCAGGCGCCTGGCAGCCGAGCATGAGTTGCTCGGCAACCTCATTGAACTGTTGCCGAGATACCATTATATCAATTTCCGACTCCACCCGAGTCAAAGTAACTGGCTGCCGTTTTACTGGAACGGATTCAGCCAGAGGACACGCTACACCTACATGCTTGACGATATCTCTGACCCCGAGCTCATTTGGAATGGCCTACGCTCCGGCACGAGAGGCAGGATACGCAAAGCACGCAAACAAGTCCATCTGTCTCATGACGCTGACATTGAAAAACTGATCCATCTGCAGACATTGACTTACGGGCGACAAGGTATCAAAGGCGCACATCGTCCGGACGTGATAAGAGCATTGTTTGAAGCCTGCAATGCCCGCGGCCAGGGCAAACTGTTTTTTGCTGAAGACAAGACCGGCCAAACGCACAGCGGACTCTTCCTGGTCTGGGACGACCGGACCGCGCACTACCTTATTGGCGGTAGCGATCCCGCCCTATGGTCGAGCGGAGCTTTCCCATTTCTCATGTGGGAGGCCATCTGTTTCGCTGCTGAACGGGTCACCTCGTTCAACTTTGAAGGCTCGATGATCAGGAGCATAGAGCAATTTTTTCGAGGATTTGGGGCGCGGCAGGTTCCGTACCTGCAGGTGACGAAGTCACGGAGTCTTTTGATGAAGCTGATTCAAACGCTCCTGGTGAAAGAGACCGTGTGACGAGATGAAGAAGCCGACCACAAAGCCCCATCAGAGTAGCGAGACTATTTATACTTTCTCCTCGGAGTGGATTCATGCGCTTGAGTCTGAAGAACACTGGCGCCTGTACTGGCAACAGCAAAGACTGATGGAAGGTAAGGTCGAGGCGGGCCAGCATGTCCTGGAGATCGGGGTTGGCTCCGGCTTCGCGGCCAACTACCTCCGCTCAAAAGGTGTTGAAGTCACCACAATCGATATCGACGCGGACAAGCGACCGGATATTGTCGCAAATATTGTGCACTACGAGTGGGGTAATGCAAGGTTTGATCACATCCTTGCCTTCGAAGTATTTGAGCACATCCCGTTTGTGGAGTTCACCGAGGTACTGGCACAGCTTTCTTCGGTCTGCAAAAACTGGCTGTTTCTGAGCTTGCCGAAATGTGAACGAGTGTGGCTTGACCTGGAGTTTCGTTTGCCGCTCGTCGGGCGGCGTAAACTGACGCTTGTCGGCAGGCGCCGCCGAATCCATGAGCCGCACCACTTCTGGGAGGTCGGAAGTCCCGGAACAGCTCTGCGTGAGGTTCAGCGGACATTGTTACAAAACGGCTTTCAGCTACGAGACAAGGTCGAAAAACTATCTCGTGTCTTCATGACTCTGGAATCAGGGAAGCCCTGAGGATTCATTCTGCTCTAAAGCACATAACCGGACCCACCACCCTTGTGCTTGCCAAAGCATCACCCTAGCCAATCTGTTTCCTGATCTCGTGCAGGATCATTTTATCATCCGCACTGATTGTCTTGAACAAGAAGTTTAACCCCAGGTAAGCGCCCATAAAGGCCACCGTTACTCCTACGAAACCGGTCAAGCTCATAGTTGGTTGCAACCAGGCCAGGAACAGGGCGGGCACAACAGCAGCCAGTGATATACGCAGGTAAATAGATAGAGGAGGTACAACACGTTGCAAGTAGTAGACTTGTACGAGAGCGAAGCAGTTGTACACCACAACAGAGATGGCTGTGGACATTGCGCCACCGATCAGCCCGTACAGAGGAATAAGGATGATGTTGAGTCCAATATTGAGCGCCAATGTACAGACTGAGTTCAGCAACAGCAGCTTCGGCCTGCCGATGACGATCAGCACATTGCCGACCGGGCCAATTAGGGCAGAAAAGAAAATACCCGACGACAGCACCTGCAGCGCCCGAGCTGCCGACACGTACTCGGGACCAAACATCAGGTTGATCAGAACCTCCGGGTAGAGCAGTATGAGTGCGTAGCATGGCAGTGTCAGGATGTAAATCCACTTGCAGGAAATCGAGTACACGTCGCGTAACAGGGCTTGCTTGTTGCTCGCGAAATAGGTGGCCATCACCGGTGCTGTCAATGGAACAAACGACTCGTAAATAACGCCAAGTAAATTGGCAAGCGGCACACCGGCGTTGTAGATGCCCACTGCTTCCTGGTCGAGGAAACGCGCCAGCAAAATGGTGTCCGTGTGATACACCGACATCATGATGACATTCACCAACATGAGTGGCCCGGTAAACTTGAGGAAAGCACCAAAGCCGTGCAGACTCACCGCATGCCCCCTAAGCGCCTCCGGCAGGCGGCGTCGCATTGTGACTGCGGCGACGGAGCACCCGGTGCCCAGGGCGACCAGATAGATGCTGCCAAGATGCATACCCGGCAGGCTAAACAGCCAAAAAACCACCAGGAAAAGGAATACGAATCCTTGCCGTGAGATGTCCCTAAAAAACACCAGCGCCGCCATGTCCTTAAATCCCCCAAACACAACAGCCGCCAATCGTAGTAGCAGGTAGAATGGAATGCTGGCGCCGAAGTAGTAGAGGAAGATTCTGACCTTTGGATTGTGAAAAAAGCCCGTAGCCAGGACGTCGGCGCTGAGCAGAACGACCGCCGTGAAAAGCCCGCCCGTACCTGCCAGCGTCAAGAATGCATACACAATACTCTGCTTCACTTCTCGCCACTCTGACTTCGCAACGTGGAAGGAAATCTGTCGCGGCAGAGAATACGGCACGCCGAACAACGCGATGCCCACGACCACTGTAAATAACGCGACCGCGGTGGAATACAGGCCATAAAACTCCTGCCCGAAACCGCGTGCGATCCCGACGCGTATCAAATATCCCAGGACGCGCGCGACCGCCGTGCCGACAAATACGACACCGGCCCCTTTCGCAACCGTTCTGACCAGGCGGTCATGCTCTAGTTTTCCGGTTCCACTCAACGGGCTATGACTCAGATTTAGACTTCTGTGGTGACCGTGCAGACCTTGTGCGCTCCCCGGCTATCCTCTCCCACCTGTTCACAAGGCGTCTACCCAGATGAAGGATCTCGTACTCTTCCACTTCGTTGGCGTGACCGGGAGCTGCGCTCAGTTCGCCGCGTTGCCACTGCCCGTAAAGTATGGCCAACGCTTGCAGAATCTCATCCCGATCATTCGGAGGTACAATCACGCCTGCACCCGTCTGGCGCAATATTCGCCCTGCATCGCTGTCCTCAGGCGCCAGCGCCAGTACTGTCCGCCGGGCGCCCAGATACTCGAACAATTTGCTGGTTGGGATATTTCTCCCCTCAAATGAGTCGATAATATAAAGCAGCAGCAACGTTGCCGAGACCATCTTTGTCAAGGTCGTCTTGTGGTCCTGGTATCCGAGGAATTCAACATTTTCAGAAAAGGTTGAGGCCCGTAGTTTGGCCGCAATCGACGCATCCACAGCACCACAGAAAACCAATTTGAAATCTCGTTTGAAATCTTCTTCGTCTGTCATCAAACGCTCTACGGCCTCGATAAAGGCGTCCAGGTCGTAACGACCAAAAAATGAACCCACATAGGTTACAACGAACTGCTCACTCTTTTCCGGCACCAGGCCATCGAAGTCAGCCTGGTTGTAGCCGTTGGTGATCACCGTATCTTTGCCTGCGAACAGCCCGCGCGCTGCCAAATCCATCTCACGTCGTACGCCATCGCAGACCCAGACCAGGTGGTCAGCGCCTTTGACGACCTGGCGGCACAGAGCTTCATCGACCTTTTGAGGTAACCAGCCGGAACGTCTGGGCATCAAATACTTGAACCAGGGGTCCCGAAAATCGGCAACCCACGGTTTGCCCGTAAGTCGCTTCAGCAACAAGGCGACCAGGTGAACTGTGTTGGGCGGGCCTGAGGAAAAAATCAGGTCAATCTTTTTCCCTCGCAAGATTCTCAATCCTTCCCGGACAGCAAAGGGTAACCAAATGATACGGGGATCAGGAATAAACAACCAACTACGCAGGAAAAGTGCGAAGCGCTCTCTGATAGATTTGGAGCCGGATCCATCCAGTGCCGCCGCAGAGAGATCCAGAGCCTCACCTTCACGTCGTTTTGTTAACTTGCGGTAATACCGGTAGGGCTCGAGAATTGTTGTGCGCCGAACGTCTACGCCTGTCGGAATCTTGTCCAATAAAGACGCATCGCGGACCGGATAATCTCCGTTTTTAACGGTGAGGATTGTTGGTGTCCAGTTCAGACCGGGCAAAACGCTGAGAAGTCGCAGTATCCTCTGCACGGCCGGTCCACCCGACGGCGGGAAATAGTAGGTGACGATCAGGACGCGTTTTTGAGCCTCGGGCATGGCAATTGTCCTGGTCTTTCCAACTCAGATAGTTCGAAGCGTCTCTCGCATTCGGAACAAACTTGCTCGCCATCCACTTCAGATATCTTCGCGCCGTATGGACACATCCGGCCGATTTGGCGGGCAGGGACACCGGCCATCATAGCGTGCGGCGGGACATCTTTGGTTACAACCGCACCGGCAGCAATGAAAGCATGCTCACCTATCGTAACGCCACAAACGATGGTGCAATTTGCCCCCATGCTTGCGCCTTGTTTCACGTGTGTGGTCAAATAATCGGCGCTGGTGTTACGTGGAATAGACGACCTGGGGTTCTTCACGTTAGTGAAGACCATGGACGGTCCGCAGAAACAATTATCCTCTAAAATAACACCTTGGTAGATCGAGACATTATTTTGAATCTTGACGTTGTTGCCAACCCTGACACCATTCATAACAACCACGTTCTGCCCTAAACTGCAGTTCGTACCGAGCACCGCCTTTGGCATCACATGTGAAAAATGCCAGATCTTGCTGCCGGCACCAATTTGGGCGCCAGGGTCTATCACCGCGGTCTCATGCGCGAAGTACGCGAGGTCCGAACCAGGCATTGCATCACTTTTTTTTTCCAGTGATTTCTGGGCCAGATCCAACACCTGCAATA
>JAJFJH010000313.1 GCA_021774155.1 Nitrosomonas sp. | reverse complement strand
CCATTGTGACATCCTAGAAACAGGTAATGATTCTTACCGATTCAAGCATCGGAAAAAGAGTATAAATATTGATTTGCCTACCGAATAAAGTGGAAACTTTTCGACGCTGACACTGGAAAGTTTTCAACGCTGATTGACAACTTATACTAAAATTTCAATTGGAAAGAATACTAGTACACGCAATTGAATTTACCCTTGTTTTACACACACGCTTTATTCCAATTTTTCTTCAATTGGGAGTTCTGTAATCTGCTCAGGTTCCAATGACATAATCATGATGGTTACACGACGATTCCTAGCTCGATCATCTGAAGTATTATTTAATGCTACCGGTCGATTTTCACCATAACCAATTGCCGTTAAGCGACGTGCATCAACGCCATTATTAATAAATAATCGGATAACACTACTTGCTCTTGCAGTCGACAATTCCCAGTTTGATGGGTATTGGTATGTACTGATTGGTAAGTTATCTGTATGGCCTTCAACATGCATTTCATGCTCATGCCCCTTCACCACCTCAGCAACGGCACGCAATGTTTCCCTTGAACTTTCAGCAAGCCGCGCCTGCGCTGGTAAAAATAACACACTGGCATTTATTTCTACCGTAATGCCATGCACGCTTTGAGTCACCCTAACTTGCCCATCTTGCACCAATGATTCCAATGCTTGCATGATGTCTTTTGCCATGCGCTTCATGTTTTTCTGCCGATTAAGCTTTTTTACAGATGAAGGGTTTGCTGTAGTTGCTTTACTTTTAACAGGTAATTCAATTATTGCCGAGGATAAGTTTTTTTCGGCTACCAAGAGGGTTTGAGTTGGCTTACTTTTGAACGCGTTAACCAACGAATCACTTAGCACACTATATTTACTTTCATTCACTGATGAAATCGCATACATCACTACAAAAAAAGCAAATAACAAAGTTATGAAATCAGCATAAGAAACAAGCCAACGCTCATTGCTGTCATGCATCTCTATTTGTTCACTACCCCTTCTTCTCCTTCGCATGAGTAAGTTCTTCCTTAAACAATATAGCCACTTAACCTATTTTCAATTAGTCGAGGGTTCTCACCCTTAGCAATGGCAACCAACCCATCCACGAGCATTTCACGCATCACTACATGTTCCGCAATAATGCCTTTGAGCTTGTTTGAAATTGGTAAAAAAACTAAATTAGCCAATGCAACGCCATAAACAGTAGCAACAAAAGCAATGGCTATACCGCTACCTAGACGGTCTGGGTCAGACAAGTTTTCCATTACATGAATCAAACCAAGTACCGCGCCCAGAATACCAATCGTTGGAGCATACCCACCTGCGGCTTCCCATACTCTCGCAGATTGACGTTGATGCGATTCAAGTGCATCGCATTCAACTTCCATAACCTCACGTAGCGGCTCAGCTTGAATTCCATCAGCCAATAATTGCAGCCCTTTCTTGGTCAATGGGTCTTTGGAAATTTGCGCATAGGCATCAAGTGACAGCAGACCATCTTTTCGAGAAACTTGCGCCCAGTGAACAATCTGATTAATTTTTTCTTTAGAAGAAAATAATGGCGGATAAATCACCCAAACACTCATTTTCATGCCGCTGACAAAAATCTTAACGGAACTTTGCAATAAGACAGCACCTAGTGTGCCACCAACTACAATAACAAAGGCCGCCACTTGAATTAAAGATCCAATATGACCACCCTCGAGCATTTGGCCGGCAATAATTGCTATGATTGCTAGCATGATTCCAGCCACACTGTTTAAATCAATATGTGAAGACTTTTTCAATTCAGCACCTTTCGCGCAGTGACTTAAATACTTCTCATTCGACTACGCAATCGTGATACTGCTTGCGTATGTAACTGACATACACGCGATTCACTAACTCCCATTACTTCACCAATTTCTCGCAAGTTCATCTCTTGCTCATAGTGCATCCCCATCACTTGCTTTTCTCTTGGCGGTAAATTATCAATTGCTTTAATTAGTAAGGCGCGTAAATTCTCATCCAGCAAAGCCTCTAAAGGATCTCCACCAGAATCTACACAAAACCGATCAAGAAAAGGATCTTCATCATCTTTCTGGAAATCTTCGTAATAAATTAACTGCGCGCCGCGCGCATTTTGCAGAATTTTATGGTACTCATTTAGAGATATTTCTAATTCATCTGCCAATTCTTGTTCACCGGGAGGATGACCCAGATCTTGCTCGAGTTTTCTAATCGTTGTCTCAACATCACGCATTTTTTTACGCATGCTTCTAGGCAACCAATCCGCTTCACGTAGTTCATCTAAGATCGAACCACGAATACGTTGTGAGGCGTAACTCTCAAATTGTCGACCATAAGAACCTTCATAGCGTTTAATAGCATCAAGCAGACCGATCATCCCCGCTTGTATCAAATCATCCACTTGAACACTAGCAGGTAGTTTTGCCATCATGTGATAAGCAATGCGCTTCACCAGTGGCGTAAACTCAACCACAAATTCTTCTTTATTGATATTTCCAGTAGCAGTATACATAGGCCATTAAACCGTAAGATTTTCAGTTTGTAGATGACTGGTACGAATCAGTCGTTGCATAAAATTCTCAACGCCACCACCATAGTCATCCGGGCAAGAACAGCAGAGTAAATCATCAGCAATTTGCCTAAAGCCTATTGCTGATGACGAGGCGGGAAAAGCATCAACAACAGACCGACATAGTTGTGTCGATCGCCGTAACTTTTCATCCATATGAATACATCCTAGGTAATCAAGTGACACAGATAGATGTTGCCGAGCAACACTTGCTATATTGTCAAAAATGGCATGAGCGGCTTGATCAGATTTAACTTTGTTTACTAGAATAAGGAAATGCTGCTTAGCATATTCTCTACTCATAACCTTGATCAAAGCATACGCATCGGTAATTGATGTGGGCGATCCGGACAACACGATTAACACTTGCTGAGACGCTAGACTTAGCGGTAGAACCTGACTTCCACCACCAATTGCTGTGTCGATTAATACAACATCAATAGGTTTTGATAATTCACTAAAACATTTGATCAACCAATCTTGATCGTCCACATTCAACTTTGCTAACGAACGTATACCTCGCATAGCAGTTAAAACAGAGACGTCATGCGGCCCTTGTAAAATCACCTGATCTAATTTTTTGTCTCGATTAATTACATGCGCCAAGTCATGGTGCGCATGAAGCCCCAAATGTGCATTAACATTATTATTTCGCGGGCTTTCATCAAGTATGAGTACATGCTTGCCATTCTTTGCAAGCATCATGGCCAGATTTACAACCACGCTGGTTTTACCAACACCCTTCTTCCCCCCTGCTACCGCCACAATACGGATGGAATTATCAGTACGTAAGGCAGATAACCCGCGAAGACCTGCAGCCTGATCTCTTATAACTTTAGCCATAGTTAACCTTTATATGACTTTTGTTTGAATCATGCTTTTGATAATTACTATTAGCCATCAACATAGCAAACTCAGCATCTTGCAACGAAAAGGGAGAATTACTCGGCATTGATTTAAATACTCGGTGTAATAAATAACGTGGATTGGCTGAATGTAGATCTTCAGGCACTTTCTGCCCATTAGCTATGTAATGCAACAATAGTTGTTTACGAACCACCGCATCAAGTGCGACACCTAGACTTGCGGCTTCATCAACTTTTGTAATAATACAACCATGAATTCCTTTAGCCTGATAAGCCGAAATCACTTCATCGAGTGTATTGCCATTACTGGTTGCACTAAGTAAGAGCATGCGTTTGACATCCGAACCGCCGTTACACAACATTTCCATTTGTTCCACAACCATTTGATCACGCTGACTCATTCCTACGGTGTCAATCAAAACCATATGTTTATCAGTCAATTCTGACAACGTAAGCTGTAAATCATCCGTATCTTTAATAGTACGAACAGGTATTCCTAGCAACTTGCCATAAATACGTAATTGCTCATGACCACCTATGCGATAACTATCAGTCGTCAATAACGCGACTTTATCAGCGCCATGCCGGATAACACAGCGCGCAGCAAGTTTAGCTGTCGTCGTTGTTTTACCTACACCTGTCGGACCAACTAATGCAAAAACACCACCGCTCTCAATCATTTCATCGCTGTCTACTGTACGCATATTAAACGCCAACGCAGACATTGCTTTTTTTAAACTTTGCTCATAATTTAAATTCTCAGGCAACTTATCGGTTAAACGCCGTGACAACAAGGGACTAAATCCAGCGTTCAACAATGCGTGAAGAATTCTCATTTTAGTTGGGTTTCTTTGCGTAAAATTCCCCCATGCAATGGTTGCTATTTGATCCTCCAATGTATGCCGCATGGCTTTAATTTCATTGATGACATCTTTAGCAAACACTTCCGATGTGTTTGAATCTGCTTTATTTGTCTGCGGCGTAGCGTGAACTCCATGCGTTGGCGCTTGCGTATTCGCTAATCTGGATGAAGAGTAGGTAGGCGGGAACTGCTCTTCTAAACTTGCCAAAGTGTCTTCTTTTTCAGGCCCAGCTACCAACGATGAAACATCAGAATTAGCTAAGGCCATAATCTCGACACCATTCAAAACTTGCCGATTTGATAAAATAACCGCATCATCACCTAGCTCGTTTTTAACCATATACAGCGCTTCACGAGAATTTGCTGCTAAGTATTTTTTTACTTTCATTTATTACCTCCAACCACGGAAGTGATTTTTAGTTTTCTTGAATCAGGTATTTCTGCATGAGACAGCACCCTGATTTGTGGCAAAGATCGGCGCAAGAAACGGGATAACAGCATCCGAATCGTACCGGGAACAAGTAAGACAGTTGGTAGTCCCAACTGCTCTTGGCGTTGAACGGCTACGCCAGCTTCATTTAATAATGTGTCAGCAAGTCCAGGTTCAATACCCGCGCCTGCAGTTGCGCCTGACCCTACGGCTTGCGACAATATATTTTCTAATTCATGATGCAGGCTGATCACCTGCAATTCAGCACCTGCTGGGAAAAATTGTTCAACAATTGCACGGCCTAAAGCACCGCGAATGATTTCAGTTAGTTCTGCCGTATCTTGCGTTTGCACCGCGTGCTCAGTAAGCGCATCAATAATGGTGCGCATATCTCTAATATGCACACTCTCTTCTAGCAAATTATGTAAAACTTTCTGGATAGCTGATAATGGCAATAACTTCGGCACCAAGTCTTCTACCAACTTAGGCGACTGACTGCTGAGGTGATCTAGCAATTGCTGAAGTTCTTGTCGCCCAAGTAACTCAGCCGCATGCATACTCAGCAAATGGTTGATATGTGTTGTTACAACAGTACTCGCATCGACAACGGTATAACCGTTGTTCTGCGCTTGTTCGCGCAGTGTTGATTCAATCCAGAAGGCCGGCAATCCAAACGCAGGATCAGTCGTTTCAGTTCCTGGCAATGCTGCTGTCACACGACCTGGGTTGATCGCAAGAAACATGCCGTTGTAGGACTCACCTTGCCCAACGACAGAACCTTTCAAAGTGATTCGATAGGCATTGGGTCGCAACTCTAAATTGTCGCGAATATGGACGACCGGTGGCAAAAATCCAATGTCCTGTGCAAATTTGCGTCGAATACCATTAATGCGTTTTAATAGATCACCTTGCTGAACTTTATCGACCAGAGGAATTAAACGATAACCAACCTCTAAACCCAATGTATCAACAGGTGTAACATCAGCCCAACTTGCGTCTTGCACTTCACCTGTAATAGGTTTTTGTTCCTGTACAATGGGTACCATTGCAGCAGCCACCATTTGCTTATTCATCAGATAAGCACCCGCCGCAAGAATAGACGCTAATAATAAGAATACAAAATTGGGCATTCCTGGTACTAGACCCATCACACCAAGAATACATGCAGTTAGGACTAAAACTTGCGGACGGTTAAATAACTGACCCAACACTTGCTGCCCAAGATCTTCATCTGTACTTACTCGACTAACAACTAAGCCAGCTGCGGTTGAAATAACTAATGCAGGAATTTGAGCAACCAATCCATCTCCAATGGTCAATAGCGTGTAGTTTCTGGCCGCATCGGCAAACGCAAGATCATGCTGTACGACACCGACAACTAATCCCCCAACAATGGTAATTAACATCACCATAATGCCGGCTATCGCATCACCCCGAACAAACTTACTCGCACCATCCATTGATCCGTAAAAATCTGCTTCTTTAGATATTTTTTCGCGACGCTCACGTGCGTCTTGTTCACCTATCAGGCCTGCATTAAGATCCGCATCAATCGCCATTTGCTTGCCTGGCATAGCATCCAGTGTAAAGCGAGCACTAACTTCCGCTATTCGCCCCGCACCTTTAGTGATCACCACAAAGTTAATCACCACCAAAATAATGAACACCACTAAACCAACAGCATAGTTACCACCGACCAAAAAATGCCCAAAAGCTTCGATTACCTTACCCGCAGCATCGGGACCGGTGTGACCTTCAAGCAGCACCACTCGAGTTGACGCAACGTTAAGTGACAGACGTAACAAAGTGGTAATCAGCAAGACCGTTGGGAATGCAGCAAAATCTAATGGGTCCTTGCTATACAAACTGACCAACAGCACGATGACAGCCAATGCAATATTGAATGTAAATAAGAAATCCAACATGAATGGCGGCAACGGCATTACCATCATCGCCAGGATCATAATGATCAAGATTGGGCCAGCAAAACTCTTTAGGTTTTCGCCGGCAAGCATGTTGGAAATTGTGAAAGCACTGCTCATCTAATACACACGCATCTCATTAATGATTAAAAATGGCTTAGTTTGTTCATTAAGCATGATCCAGGCCTTCTGGAACGGGCAAATCAACCGGCGCCTCAGGCTTTTCACCTCCTTGATGCTTATATTTTTTCAACTGAAAAACATAAGCAAGAACTTCAGCCACGGCGGTGTAAAGTGTTTCAGGTATTTCCTTATCCAGCTCCACATGATGATATAAAGCACGCGCTAATCGTGGTGCTTCAAGAATCGGCACCTTATTCTCTTCACCAAGCTCACGAATGCGTGCTGCCAATAGATGCACACCCTTGGCAACCACTTTTGGTGCGCGCATTGAATCACCTTGATAGCGCAACGCGACAGAATAATGCGTTGGATTCGTGACAATCACATCAGCATTGGGAATCTCCTGCATCATCCGACGACGAGCATTCTCTCGCTGTATATTCCTGATCCTTGCTTTAACCTGAGGATCACCTTCTGTCTCTTTGCTTTCCTTGCGAACATCTTCTTTTGACATTTTTAGTTTTTCAGCGTGTTCCCATAACTGAAACGGAACATCAATGGCCACAATCAAAAGCATTGAGCTAACCAGAAAAATAAAGCTAAATCCCAATAGTTCTCCCATATGAGAAACACCAATATGAACGGGCTGTTTAATTAATTCAAAAACGGCTTCTTTGTTATGCCAAATTATTAAAGCAGCCATACCACCGATAACAACCGATTTAGCAATAGCTTTAAATAACTCAATTAACCCATGCACAGAAAAAACTCTTTTCACCCACTGCAGTGGGTTCATACGCTTAATATCTGGCACTAAAGCCTTTGAACTAAAAAGCCAACCACTTAAAAACATTGGTGAAAAAAAAGCAGCAATCACTAGCAAAAGCATCATCGGGCCAAGTGCAAAAAGACCCTCATGAGCTAGCTCTGATAGGCGTTCAAGCATTAAATCTGTATCAAACGCCAGATCACGATTCAACTGAATACCATTCTTTACAATAGACAACAAATCATCAATCAGCTTGCCACCTAGAAACAAAACACCAGCTGCAGACGCCATTAACACAGTGAAGGTCGTCAATTCCTGCGAACGCGCCACCTGGCCATCTTCTCTTGCTTTCTCAATGCGTTTGGGCGTCGCCGGTTCCGTTTTTTCTAAATCACTATCTTCTGCCATGCCCAACTCCATATATTTATGATTGCATTATCATTCAACTCATCTCATTCAATGCCGAAAACAAAAGAGGATTCTTCCCGTTATTTGAAAAACCCATCTAATTCATTGAGTTATTTATAGGCACAGACATTCATCTAATCCAACTAATCAGAAAAAGACAATAATCTATTGACTTATATATGGATAAGTCATATTTAAGCTTTTAAAAAATGAATATAGATCTGAGGAATTGCTTTATGGATATCGCTTAACGCAAAATGAACTCAGCGTGATATGCTTGGCATAGATTCTTCCAATATCAATATTTTCTCAGTTTATTGCTGACTGGATAGCCCAAACAAACCATATTAAATGACTTTTATCTTGCGTTTAATACGTCATTCCCTCATTTTTCTACTTTTTCTTTGTCTATTTATTGGCTGTGCTGTTTGGTTGCTGCTACGTGGCAGCTTGCCGCAATATACGGGCGAGATCATTATTTCAGGGCTAAAAACGCCCGTTTCTATTGAACGTGACACACTTGGCAGCGTTACTATCCATGCACAAAATCGGCTTGATCTAACACATGCACTGGGCTTTGTTCATGCACAAGAGCGCTTTTTTGAAATGGACTTGATGCGTCGACGTGCGGCAGGCGAGTTATCTGAGCTATTTGGTTCCGCCGCTTTACCCGCTGATCGTATTGCGCGGCGTTACCGCATGAGAGCGCGTGTTTCAGCCATATTGAATCAACTAACCCGCGACGAATACGAGTTACTTAATGTTTACCAACAGGGAGTCAACGATGGACTTAAAGCACTCACAGTACGTCCCTTCCCCTACTTATTAACACAATCCCAACCAAATGACTGGCAAATGGAAGACAGTCTACTCGTTGTAATGGCAATGTATTTCATGCTCAACGACACAAGCAAATATCGAGAACTTGACCTGTCAATCATGAAAGTATCTTTACCTGATTCGGTTTACCAATTTTTAACCGCTAACGGTGGACATTGGGAAGCCCCGTTACTAGGAAAACCTTCCGCTTGGCCATTACTGCCAACAGCTGATGAAATCAATTTACAAACACTAGATCCCAAGTTACTTCATCACGATTACGAACTAAACGGCAACATGCCCGGCAGCAACAATTTTGCAGTTGCAGGTGTAATAGCCAATGGTGCTGCCTTAGTTGCCAACGACATGCATCTGGAATTAAAAGTACCAAGTACATGGTTTCGCACCCGCCTAATTTATTCTAACCAAGATAGTAACAATCATAATCACGATCATGATATTACAGGCGTTAGCTTACCTGGAATGCCAGCAATAATTATCGGCTCAAACCGTCATATCGCATGGAGCTTTACCAATAGTTACGGAGATTTTTCAGACTGGATACGCACCACATTAGACCCACAAGACACATCTCGTTACCTTAGTTCAACGGGGTGGAAATCGCTTACAACTCACTATGAAACAATACATGTCAAAGACGCATCAGATGAACAATTAATTGTGCAAGAAACCGAATGGGGACCAATCCTGGCCAAAGATTATGATGGCACCCCGCTTGCACTCGCCTGGACGGCATTGCAGCCAAGAGCGGTAAATCTTAGATTGGGTGAATTAGGTCATACGTCGTCAATCGATGAAGCTATACTCATTGCACAGAATTCGGGTATGCCGGCGCAAAACTTTATTGTTGGTGATAAAAATGGCAATATCGCTTGGACAATTGCAGGACTAATCCCGCAACGAACAAAAAATTATGACCCAACACTACCAGCCGATTGGAGTTCCTCCAATACAGGCTGGCAAGGATGGCTAGAGACAGCCAGTTACCCCCTCATTAATAACCCACCATCACATCGTTTATGGACAGCAAATGCACAAGTTATTGCCAATCCATTAATCAGTTTGTTGGGTGATGGCGGTTACGACCTTGGCGCACGTGCAAAACAGATTCTTGACAACTTAAACGAACGTGATCATTTTTCACCAGCAGACATGTTGGCTATCCAACTCGATCATCGCGCATTATTTCTAGCACGCTGGCACCAACTACTTAAGTCCATATTGAATCAAATGCAAGATGCACAATGGCATCCTGAGATGCAACAGGCACTGGTTGATTGGGATGGTCAGGCCTCTACAACTTCTGTATCTTATCGGATCGTACATGCTTATCGTCAAGAAGTTATTCAACGCATAATTGAGGGTTTTGCTGCTATCATTTGGCAACATAACCCAAGTTTTGAATTACCCAAATTAAATCAAGCTGAGAATGCTGTTTGGTTGTTGATCGAGCAACAGCCACAACATCTCCTTTCACCAGGTTATGATAGTTGGGATGCATTATTGACTGACAGTGCCGAACAAGTTGCAAATACCATGCAGAAACAACCTGGTGGTATTATGGCGCGTCATTGGGGTGAACATAATACCGCGAGTATCCGCCACCCACTGAGCCGCATGTTACCGAATTTCATTGCCAGTTGGCTTGATATGCCAACTGACGCATTACCCGGCGGCGGTAACATGCCACGCGTACAAACGCCAAATTTTGGTGCTTCCCAGCGTTCGGCGGTTGCGCCGGGTAATGAGGAAGATGGTTATTTTGACATGCCAGGTGGCCAAAGTGGGCACCCACTCTCACCATACTATGGCAGTGGACATACCAATTGGGCTAAAGGAGAACCAACACCATTCCTACCCGGGCCTTCTGAACAAGTCATGCGGTTACTGCCACCGACTTAGGCATTCATTCATATTTAATAGGATTTAATTAAAATGCAAAAAAAATTATCTGTTTTTTTCTTAGGCTTTCTTTTGTCTTCCACTATTGATGCGTCAGACATAAATCAAAACCTTCTAATCGTTGAAATTGAGGGCATCTCGCTCAGCACACCCATCGACGCGATTCCAGAGATTTTAGAAAACCATGGTTATAATCAAACAGCAAGCACCACCTTTACCAAACGAACCCAAGCGGCCGGTCAGCGTAAATCGATCCATCGAATAGAAATAAGTGACACAGATAAACTGCGACAAATTAGCTATATACGTGAAAAAAGTGGTGGAAGAATCAAAAGTCCGCCTAAGATCGAGGAACCCATCTTAGAAAATGAAGTTTTGATAGCCCAAGAAATCTATCGCATTGTATGTACTGAGGTTTCTGCTCAAGTACAAAACGAACGACACTGCCAACCCGCATCAAAATCCAGCATCAACATTAATAAAGGGAATGCGCTGCAGATTGGCAGTGATTTTGAAGTGACATTGAATGCATCAGCGGCCAGTACAGACGTGCGTTTGAAGTATTCCAGAAAGTAACTATTACGAAAAAAGCAGCAGACTACTAGCAATCGGTTATATTTACTTACAATTTGCCGCGATATTTTTTTGCGCTTCTTTAATATGTTGTTCACGTACATTATCATCGACATAAACGACACCTCCATTGCCATCTGGTACACGTAAACGCGGCGTGTCTCTATACATTTTTAATTGGCCTTGCGCTTGAATACATTTTTGATTTAATTCTTCGGCTGCACGTTTTTTTTTCGCTTTGGCTTCTTTTCGAGCAGTGCGCCGTTCACTGAAACTTGGTTTTTTATCTTCATCTACAGCACCCGTTGAGTCGGCTTGACGATTATTGTTAGAAGTAGATGGTGCAGGTCTAATATTGAGTTCGCTTTTATCTTTAGCCGCGCCAGATGGTGGCGGCTGATCCGTATATTGCGTTTTACCATCAGCATCTACCCATTTATAAACCTGTCCGTTTGCAGCAACACTGAAGATCAATAACAGCAACAAAATTGTAAGACGTTGCATTTCCTTCTCCTAAATTATTGGGCATGAAAGCTACCCGACAACTTTTTATCGGCTAAATTTAATATAATTTAAGCGATGCCCGATTAGCATCAAGCGTTTATCCACGATAAATTTATGTCAATTTAAACGAATTTGACAATATTCTAGTGAATTTCTACAATTTTTAAGCTGGGTTTCGATATAATACCGCTTTGCAAAGAGCCCTTTATATGCGACTAATTCAGAAAGCACTCACTTTTGACGACGTTTTACTCGTTCCCGCCCATTCATCGATCCTGCCCCGTGATGTCAGTTTAACGACACAGCTCACACGCAACATATCGCTTAACATTCCCGTCGTTTCAGCCGCAATGGACACGGTGACAGAGGCGCGTTTAGCGATTACGATTGCGCAAGAAGGCGGCATAGGCATCATCCATAAGAACATGTCAATTCAAGCACAGGCTGCTCAAGTAGCCAAAGTCAAACGTTTTGAAAGCGGCGTGGTCAAGGATCCCATCACCATTCAACAAAATATGACCGTGCGTGAGGTTTTGAATCTCATTCGCCAGCACAAAATATCCGGTTTACCTGTTGTTGATGGCAATAAAGTCGTAGGTATCGTCACTAACCGTGACCTACGCTTTGAGACAAACCTCGATCAAACGATTAAAGGCATCATGACGCCTAAGAAGCGCTTAGTAACCGTTAAAGAAGGCACTTCTCGTGAAGAAGCCATGGCATTACTGCGTAAACACCGCTTGGAACGTGTCTTGGTTGTTAATGATGATTTCGAGCTACGCGGTCTGATTACTGTCAAAGACATCACTAAAATTTCAGAACATCCCATTGCTTGCAAAGATAAGCACGAACAATTATGTGTTGGCGCGGCGCTTGGTGTGGGTGAAGGTAGCGAAGAACGAGCTGAAGCACTGGTAGAAGCAGGCGTCGATATTTTGGTTGTCGATACAGCTCACGGTCATTCTCAAGGTGTACTTGATCGCATTGCTTGGGTTAAAAAGAACTTTCCTCACATCGACGTTATCGGTGGTAATGTGGCAACTGCAACTGGTGCCAGAGCCATGGTTGATAATGGTGTTGATTGCGTTAAGGTGGGCATTGGGCCGGGTTCAATCTGTACGACACGAATTGTTGCCGGCGTAGGTGTGCCACAAATCACTGCCATTCATAATGTATCAGAGGCGCTCAAAGGTTCTGGCGTACCCGTCATCGCTGACGGTGGTATTCGTTTCTCCGGCGATATCGCCAAAGCAATTGCTGCCGGTGCAAACTTGGTTATGCTAGGCGGTCTATTTGCTGGCACGAAAGAATCACCCGGCGAGATTGAGCTCTTCCAAGGCCGCTCGTACAAGAGCTATCGTGGCATGGGTTCACTCTCTGCGATGGAACAAGGCTCCAGTGACCGCTATTTCCAAGAAACCGAACAGAAAAACAACGACAAGCTCGTACCGGAAGGTGTGGAAGGTCGTGTGCCCTACAAAGGTAGCATCACTGCCGTGATTCATCAACTTATGGGCGGCGTTCGTTCTAGCATGGGTTATCTTGGTTGCGCCAGCATTGATGAAATACATGAAAAAGCTGAATTTGTAGAAATCACTTCTGCGGGTATCCGTGAATCTCACGTTCACGACGTACAAATCACCAAAGAAGCCCCTAACTACCATGTCGAATAAACTGACCCATAATATGCATCAAAAAATTCTGATTCTGGACTTTGGCTCACAATACACGCAACTGATTGCCAGGCGCGTCCGCGAAACGAATGTCTACTGCGAACTACATCCTTTCGATGTCAGTGAACAGTTCATTAAAGACTTCGCGCCCAAAGGCATCATTCTGTCCGGCGGCCCTGCTTCTGTGATGGAAGATGAGACACCCCGCGCACCGCAAATCGTATTTGAACTTGGCGTTCCCGTTCTTGGGATTTGCTATGGGATGCAAGCCATGGCTGCACAGTTGGGTGGTACGGTAGAAAATGCCAAAGTTCGTGAGTTTGGTTATGCTCAGGTACAAACCAGCTCAGGTGCATTACTAGAAAACATCCAAGACCGCATCAATACGGAAGAACAAAAGATTCTTGATGTATGGATGAGCCACGGTGATAA
>JAJFJH010000312.1 GCA_021774155.1 Nitrosomonas sp. | reverse complement strand
AACAAAAAATGTTTTTTCAGTAGGCCAACCAATTACACCTAGAATTGGTTTTTTGTTTTTAATCAATGCAATCATGATTGTAAATTCACCTGTTTTATCAATAAAATCTGAAGTTCCGTCAAGTGGATCAACAATCCAAACCATATTCTCTGATAACCGACTTAAATCATCATTATCTTCTTCAGATAAAATTACATGTTCTGTTTCTGAGAGAATTTTTTTAATAATCTCATTACTTTTTAAATCTCCTTCAGTTATTGGAGAATTATCTTTTTTTGTATGTGTGTCAAAATCTCTTTGATAAATCTCTAATATTGCGTCTCCTGCTTCTTTTGCAGCATTAATTGCGATATCTAATTCAGGAATTTTATCCGAAATGGGAATATTTTTCAATTAAAATCTCAAGTTGTCAGTTCTGGCTTTAACGTCCATGCTACTCCAAGAACGATAAATGGAATAGACATTATTCCTATAATTCCTAATATAATATTAAACTGTGATTCTGAAACCTGTGGATTATTTACTATCCATGGTAGAGGTAGAGAAATGATTATCCAAATTATTCCTAAAAGAATTATCAACTTAGCTTTTGATTTTCTATCTTTCATTATTCTTTATCCTCAAAGGTTGTATTAATTTCATGTGAATTCATTTAATTGATTCTCCTCCATCCACTGCAAGTACAGCACCAGTTGTCCATGATGCATCATCTGATACAAAATACATTATTGCTTTTGCAATTTCTCCAGGCTGACCGATTCTTCCAAGCGGATGTTCATTATCCATAAATTCTTTATCTGTTTGAGTTCTTAAAAATGGTTTTGTCATATCTGTATCAACTACTCCCGGACAAATACAATTCACCCTAATCTTATTTTTAGAATACTCAAGTGCCCAACATTTTGTTAGTATGATTAAAGCAGCTTTTGAAGCAGAATATGCATCAGCATTAAATCCTTGATATGCTTTTAATCCAGCATCTGATGAAATATTTACAATCGAACCAGAAGTTTTTTGTAAATGAGGAATTGCTTCTTTTGTAAATCTAAACTGTCCTGTAAGATTTACATCCAAAACCTCATTCCATTCATCCTCATCGATTTCATGTAATTTTTTTATCTTTGGAAATATTCCAGCATTATTTACAAGAATATCTAATCTTCCAAATTTTTCAATTGTTTTACTTACAACATTTTTTACATCATTTGTATTTCTAATATCAGCTACAATTCCAATAGAATTAGGAATTTTTTCAGTGGCTTTTTCTAATCTTTTAGCATCTTTTCCAGTTATTACAACCGTTGCACCATTTTCTGATAATATTTTTCCAGTAGAGAAACCTATACCTCTACTTCCACCAGTAACTAATGCAATTTTTCCTGATAAATTCAATAGTTTTTATCATAAAAATTACTAATTTATAGATCAATTATATCAAAATTAGGAATAGAATTTTTCATAAAAAATAGTGATTTATTATAAATTTTTATATAAAATATTAAATAGTTAATTCTCTTACAATAAGTAATGTCGAATGATATAATTTCTATCGACTAAAATTGCGTAGCCCCGCAGAACGAAAAAGGCACTCAGGCGTTTAACGACTGACCACGAGAGGAAATCTCTCAATGTTCTGCAGTTAGGGGTTGACGCCTTTAATTTTCTATAATATCTACAGATACTGAACCCATTACATTTCCATTGGGATTAATCATAACTGAAATTTCTTGTTTTTCAGAAATTAAAAATAATTTCTCCCCTTCATATTCCCATGTAAAATATTCAGAAATCCCAGTTTTATGTAATAGACCTTCAAGCTGAAAATCTTCATCAAAACTCAATTCATTATTAGTTAATGATATTGATAATATTTCTGGGCTGCTTCCGTTTGGAACAAATCTGAAAATATACTCTCCTTTTTCAAGGATTAATTCATCAGTAAAGATTCCATTTACGTATAGGTTAGGATCTGCAAGTGTAACATGAAATACAACATCATTTTCTTTATTGCCCTCATTTGATGAAAAATTCATCATTATGACCACAAATATCACAATTATTGGAATTACTAAAATTTTTTTGTTCATAAATATGTGAATTTTTAATACTCTAAATTAGAAAAATCTATCTCTCTAAAATGAGTTATTCTAAATGTCTAGTTTTTGTTAGTGAAATTTCACATACTGTGAACCATTTTTCACACTTGAAATTAAGTATGTTTTCTTAAACCAAACTTATGCCTGGTTTAAGTAATAAATGGTCAAAACAACCACAATCAAGTATTGTTGAAAAAATTAATGATACTGTCAAGCCTAAAGGTGCATTAAAACCAAGAGTTCAAGAAGGTATTAAAAAATTACAATCACAAATTAAAAAATTAGATACTATGTTATCCAGTTTACAAGAACGAGACGCAAAATTATTTCAAAGAATTGTAGATGCAACACAAAATCATGATGTTCAAACTAGTAAGGTACTTGGTAATGAATTAGCAGAAGTACGTAAAGTTACAAAAATTTTGAGTAGTGCTAGAATAGCATTAGAGCAAATTGAATTACGATTAACTACATGCAGTGATCTTGGAGATACTGTAGTGGCCATTATGCCAACAATGGGGTTAATGAAGAATCTAAAATCATCTCTTGGAAAAGTAATGCCTGGAGCAGAACAAGAAATTGGTCAAATGGCAGAAATGCTTGGAGGCTTTATGACTGACAGTTTTTCGGGTGATGCAGCATTTGGAATGGATGAAACTACTA
>JAJFJH010000311.1 GCA_021774155.1 Nitrosomonas sp. | reverse complement strand
TTCCATGTCAAACTCTGGAAAGAAAGTGTCACCGTCAAAATCCTGATGAATTTCCGTAACATAAATACGGTGGCAGAGCCCAAGGATTTTCCGGTAAAGCGTTGCACCCCCAATCAAAAAGACTTCACTATTGCCATCAACGCCTTCCTGACATACTTTAAGTGCATCATCAATTGAATTCACTGTAATAGCACCCGCAACTTGATAACGCTTTTGCTGCGTCATAATGATGTTAGTGCGTCCTGGCAACGGCCTCCCAATCGACTCAAAAGTTTTACGGCCCATGACGATGGGATGCCCCATAGTTAGCGTCTTAAAATGCTTTAAATCAGCTGACAAATGCCACGGCAACGCGTTATTCTTGCCTATTACGCGGTTTTTAGCCATAGCTACCAATATTGACAAGCGCAATGTACTCATATTGCCACAGGTGCTTTAATAGCAGGGTACGGGTCATAATCCAACAGCGTAAAATCCTCATATTTATAATCAAGAATATGCTCGACAGTAGGGTTCAATTTCAACACAGGTAGCTTTCTTGGTTGTCGACTTAGTTGTTCACGTGTTTGGTCAAGATGGTTAAGATAAAGATGAGCATCACCAAATGTATGCACAAAATCACCAGGCTTTAAATGACAAACCTGGGCAATCATCATTGTCAATAAAGCATAGGACGCGATATTAAACGGCACGCCCAGAAAAACATCTGCGCTGCGTTGATATAGCTGACAAGAAAGCCGCCCATCCGCCACATAAAACTGAAAAAAAGCATGACATGGCGGCAATTTCATATTATCAAGATCCGCCACATTCCAGGCGGAAACTATAATACGCCTTGAATCGGGCGTATTTCTGATTTGCTCAATCGCTTGAGTAATTTGGTCAATCTGTTGTCCATTGGATGTCGGCCAAGATCGCCTTTGATGGCCATAAATTGGACCAAGGTTACCGTGTTCATCCGCCCATTCATCCCAAATCGAAACGCCATGATCATTGAGGTATTTTATATTCGTATCTCCCTTCAGAAACCATAAAAGCTCATGAATGATTGACCTCAAATGACATTTCTTCGTCGTAACTAATGGGAATCCATCTGCCAAATCAAAACGCATTTGATAGCCAAACACAGACCGTGTTCCCGTTCCTGTACGATCGGATTTTTCATTTCCACGATCCAACACATGCTTCATCAGTTCAAAATATTGGTGCATATCAATTTTTAAAAATTGGATTTAGTTAGATAGAAATCTAAATTAATAAGCGATAACAAAAAAAAAAACCGCTTGGCGTATATAATATAGAGATTAAACTGCGGAAATTCATCTAATGTTTTCTTCAATAGCATCTTTTATAGCAATTAATATTATTTAACACAGGAAAGCGGTCAATGCTTGCATCACTTATTCAACATTCTTCATCCATCGACAAATCAACTAAAGCAACACACATCCTAGTCATACTTCCAATATTAGAACGCCTTCCAAAAAAATATGAAATTCCCGGTGAAGAAGCACTGAAGAATCTTCTCGATCGACGCAATTTAAAGTTAAGCCAAATCAGCGAGACTCCAGTAAGCGCCGATCTAGACAATGGCGCCATTTGTACCTGGGCGATGGTTGATTCAGGTCTATCTGCTTTTGAACAGCAAACAATTATCCGCAAAGCTGCACAGACACTTCTAGCAGAAAATCCAACAGAGATCCATATTGTCGTTTTTGGCAGTACCAGTCAAAAACAAGAATTTGCAAAATTGGCAGTATATATTGCTTGGGTTAATGGCGCGGCACTCCCCGTACGCAAGAAAAACCCGAAAAAAACTGCGCTCTCTACGATAACACTATATGGCTACAAAGATTCTGATAATTTCTCACTACTTCACGCTCAGGCTGAAGGTAATTTATTGGCACGTGGCTTAACCGTATTACCACCGAATGAGCTGACACCCAGCACATACCGAAAACAGATAAAAAAATTATCTGTCAATGAAGGTTGGGAATATCAAGAATATGACTTAAATGCGCTTCGTAAAATGGGGGCTGGCGCCTTCATTGCCGTTGCACAAGGTAGCCCTACAGAAGACGCTGCCATTGTACATTTACAACGACGCGTTAACAGCAATGAGGAGACCAAAACAATCGCATTAGTCGGCAAAGGAATATGTTTTGACACCGGCGGTCATAATCTTAAAGCCGCACGCCATATGCATGGCATGCATGAAGACATGAATGGCTCAGCTGTCGCATTAGGTATTTTACTAGCAGCGACACATGCCAATTTACCCATCAATATTGATTGCTGGCTTGCAATCGCTCAAAATCATATTGGTCCGAATGCCTACCAACAAAATGATGTCATTACTGCCTACAATGGACTAACTATCGAGATCGTTCATACCGACGCTGAAGGACGCATGGTATTAGCCGATACACTAGCACTTGCTGAAAAACACCAACCGGACCTAATTATTGACTTTGCAACATTAACAGGCAGTATGCATACTGCACTAGGTTCACGCTATAGCGGCATTTTTTGCAATAAAGAAAATTTGACACAGAAGGCATTGGCGGCAGGAGTATCAAGTGGAGAACGAGTCTGTGCGTTCCCTATGGATCCAGATTATGATGAAGCACTGGAAAGTCAAATTGCAGACACCAAACAATGTACTATCGGTGGGAATTCTGACCATATACTCGCGGCACGGTTTCTAAATCAATTTATCAATGGCACACCATGGATACATATGGACCTTTCAGCCTGCAATCATAAAGATGGCCTAGGGGCAATAGGAAGTGATGTGACTGGTTTTGGTGTTGCTTGGGCAATTGAATTATTGCAAGACGCCACAGCTTTATAATTTACGCAAAGCTTCTCGGCATTTCGCAAAAGAATGTCGACAAAGGCAATGGTTCACCAACATTATAGCCTTGCGCATAATCGACTCCCATATCTTTAAGTAGTTGCAGGACTTCATGACTCTCGACAAATTCTGCAACGGTTTCCATGCCAACTGTCTGGGCCATTTCATTGATAGCCTTCACCATTGCGTAATCAACTGACCCATAAGTAATATTCTTGATAAATGAACCATCTATTTTCAGGTAATCAACGGACAAGGTTTTCAAATAAAGTAATGAAGAAAAGCCACTTCCAAAATCATCCAATGCAAAACGGCACCCTTTTTCTTTAAGTATCCGAATAAAGTCAGATGCAACGGTTAAATTTGAAATAGCTGTAGTCTCTGTTATTTCAAAACAAACTTTCTCTGCAGGAATGCCCGTTTCTTCAAGTTCACTGATAATATAATCACTCAATTCATGGCTAACAAACGATTGTCCAGACAAATTGATGGAAAAGAATTGGGTGGTTACTAGAAACTCAGGCTGATCCGCAATCATTCGGAAAGCTTTCCGAATAACCCATCGATCCAAAACGGAAGACATACTATAACGCTCTAACGCTGGAAGAAACTTATCAGGCAAGATAAGTTTGCCATCTTTGTCACATAACCGAACCAACAACTCATAATGCGCCAGCGATGTTTCTAATTCTTTCAAGGAAACTATTGGCTGAATAAAGATTAAAAATCTATCTTCGTCAAGCGCTTGGTAAATGTCGGCAACCCAACTTGGTTCGCCTCGATAAGTTGTTGGGCCTAAGTTACCCTCAGAATGTAGATAAATAGAATTTTTATTGAGCTCTTTCGCCCTGTTACACGAGGCATTTGCTTGCTTAAACAATTCAACAAAGTTACCCGTTTGCTTGGTAATCGGCACGATACCGATATTGACATTAATATCATAACAATGATCGTTAAAAAAGAGTTGGAAGCCTTGTACTGCTTGCAATATCTTATTTGCGACACGATGGGCATGGTTCAATGAGCAATGTTCCATTAAAACACCAAACTCATTGACCTCTAAATACGCCAACGTATCTCTAACTCTAACAACATGCTGCAATAAAAATGTGAATTGTCGAAGAAGCTCATCTCCAGCGAGATGCCCACATACTTTATTAACAGTGACAAATTGCTCTAAATCTATACGAAATAAAGCATGTTCTTCACTTTCATCAGCATCATTTTCTTGCGAGAAAGTTAAAAGCACGCGCTTTACTCGCCTTTCAAATTCCTGGCGATTAACAAGTCTCGTCACAGGATCATGGATTAACTGATCCTTAGCATCACCTATGTAATGAAACACGCCAGGCATATCAAACAATGACCCTATTCATTCGCACATATTCCGGCCGCATTATTATTTTATTAAATATTGCCACAATGATTCCCAGCTAAAATTCTTCAAATAAAAAAACACAATTTAACATAATCCGCAAACCAAATATTACGCGATCTTATCTACAAGACAACACAAGCTACACACGGATCTAATAAGAACAAATAATGATAAAACATCAATTACCTTTTATTTCCTATGCTTACTGTATAAATATTTCTTAGTATCGTCCAATTTAGTTGTAAAACCCCTGCTACAATTATGCTCTTACAATACCTTCCAAACCTACACCACGCATCATGGGTCTGTCGGGGAATCGAAAAAACAGCGACCCAGGAAGATTTAATTTATTAAAAGCAAATTTCATGCCAATATTATTTTTACTTAATAATCAAATAACTATACTTAACACCTGAACATACCACACAAACAAAGTGTCGCCAAAAAGAGACCAGCGACACCTGCCACTCAATCCTCATCACAGCACCGCTTTATCAACACTCCCAGGAGTCAACATAGGCATCTTCCCACTGTGAACCTTATTTAACACTATGGACCTGCCGGAAATACGCAATAATCCGAGACAATCTATAAAATAGTTAATGATCGATTGTTAGATGAGCAAAAGTGAACAAAGCAACCTGTTTCTTACATTAGACACACTGATTCCTACGAATCACCCTAGCCGCAAGTTCAAATAAAAAGGTGCTGAATTTGCATTACGGGTACTGGCGCTGCAATTTCATGAAGATATTAGGATCAACACAACGACCCTATTAAAGTTTGAACTTCTACTGACGATGAATAAGGCTCCAAACTAACTATAAGTTAGACTAACAATTACAACCCATCAGGAACATCATCATGATGATAAATGTTTACTTTAAATCTGGCTTTCGCCAGACATTCATTGTCCCAAGAAACATTCTTGCAATTGAGTTTCAACATTTAGCTGAAGATATTGGCGGCTCTATTAAAAGGATAGAGTTTCCACATTTCTCAGAAATGCGGGCTTTTTTGTATTTGAACCAAAAATAAAAACACGTCATCTTTTTAAGATGAAATTAATGAAATAATAAAATTAATACCTTGGTACAAAATCATTATTTTTACGTGATTATGCTATTAAAGAAACAACCTGAACCTTGTATATGAGTAGTCAACCTTACAATTAAGGCCTGAGTCAGGCTATTTATATAGATATAGATGACAACGAATCAAGTAAATCCTAAAATGGAATATCATCATCCATATCATCAAACCCACCGTTATTCCTGGCTACGCTTGGTTTACTAGGCGAACTCGATGCAGAACTACTATCATCTGAATCCGGCGCATCAAAACTACCGCTACCTGACCGGCTACCCAACATTTTCATTTCATGCGCAATAACCTCAGTTGTATAGCGGTCCGCACCCGATTTGTCAGTCCATTTACGCGTTTCTAGTCGCCCTTCAACATATACTGGACGCCCTTTCTTCAGGTATTCGCCGGCAATTTCAGCAAGCTTCCGATAAAATGTGACTCTGTGCCACTCTGTTTTTTCTTGTTTTTCTCCATTTCTATCTTTCCAGGTATCCGTTGTTGCCAAGGTAATATTGGTAACCGCCTCACCATTAGACATATACCGTGTTTCTGGGTCTTTCCCCAGGTTACCAATGAGAATAACCTTATTCACTGACGCCATCTGTGTTCTCCCCTCCTAGCAATTTAACAACCTCATCTTCATCAAAACCTTTCATTTCTACTTTAAGGTATGCAACGCGCTCATTTGCTAAAACCAACGCTTCATTTACGCCAGATAACGCAGACAGCTTCTTAGACAAATGAACCGCCCGAGTATTATCCATCTCTTTCACATGGTACATTTTTGAGCGTACAGCACCTGGCGCTTTCATCGTAATTGCAAGTACCAGCCATACGACTAATAATAACCCACAAAATGCATAAAGTGCGTAGCCACCATAATTACCATATAGAAAACCACCCACAGCTGCGCCGACAAACGCGCCCAGAAATTGCGTACTGCTATATACACCAATAGCCGTTCCCTTTGCACCAACAGGCGCAATCTTCGAAATAAGCGATGGCAAGCTGGCTTCCAGCAGATTAAATGCCATGAAGAAGATTAGCAACGCCATTGCTGTACCCCAAATAGACTCAGCGGTAAATGCCAGCATCACCTGGCCGACTAACAGCAAAGTAACAGCTGCAACAAACACCTGTTTAAGCTTCGCTTTTTTCTCACCATAAATAATAACAGGAATAATCAATAGCATGGACACGACCAAGACAGGCAAATATATTTGCCAATGATCATCTACTGCCAACCCAGCACTACGCAATGAAAATGGCACAACCAGCCACAAAGCCATTAGCGTTGCATGTAATGCAAAAATACCATAATTCAAACGTAATAATTGCGTATTACTTAACACATTGCCAAATTTTCCTGCGGAGGCTTCCGTATCGGAATGAAACCGACTGATGACTGGGTCGGGAATAACCTTGCGTACTACCACGATAGCCAGTAATGCCAAGATACCGGTCATGGCAAAAATCCCTGGCACACCAATCCACTGATTTAGCACCGGCGCAACAATAAGAGAGATAATAAACGTCGTACCAATTGTCATACCAATAGCGGCCATGGCTTTGGTTCGGTGTTCTTCGCGGGTCAAGTCAGCTGCCAGCGCCATGATGGCTGCTGAAATCGCACCAGCTCCCTGAATAATCCGACCGAAAATAACCCAATAAATATCATCAGCGGTTGCGGCAACAAAACTCCCTAGTGCAAATAGCAACAATCCCATATAAATAACGGGTTTACGGCCGATTCGATCTGATAACCAACCAAATGGGATTTGTAAAAGTGCTTGTGTTAGCCCATAGGCACCTAGCGCAATACCAATAAGCATGTAGTCATTACCGCCGGGGAGATCCTCCGCATAAAAAGCAAAAACCGGCAGAATGATGAATAAACCAAACATACGTAAGCCATAAACACCAGCTAATCCGGCGGTGGCACGTAGTTCTGTGGGTGACATTTTTTCGTGAAATTGTGAGGCAGACATGAATCAGGTTGTGAGATTTCTAAAAAGTTGGGTATATTAGCAGGTTGACTCGTACATAGATAGCCAATGGAATTTATTAAAATACGTGGGGCTCGGACCCACAACCTCAAGAACATCAGTCTTGACCTCCCTCGCAATAAACTAATTGTTATTACGGGCTTATCTGGCTCAGGAAAATCTTCACTGGCATTTGACACGCTTTACGCTGAAGGCCAGCGTCGTTATGTAGAATCGTTATCTGCTTACGCACGTCAATTTTTACAGTTAATGGAAAAACCTGACGTTGACCTGATCGAAGGTCTTTCACCCGCTATCGCCATCGAACAAAAAGCAACCTCGCATAATCCGCGTTCTACCGTTGGTACGGTGACAGAGATTCATGACTATATGCGGCTTTTATTTGCCCGTGCTGGCGACCCATACTGCCCCGAACACAAAATTACATTGACAGCACAAAGCGTGTCACAAATGGTTGACCATGTACTGCAATTACCGCCTGATACCCGCTTGATGATACTTGCACCCATTGTTGTCGAACGCAAAGGCGAACAAATGGATCTGTTCGATCAACTGCGTGCGCAAGGTTTTGTTCGGTTACGCATAGACGGTAAAGTACATGACATTGACTCATTACCAGCACTACAAAAAACAAAAAAACACACCATTGATGTCGTTGTCGACCGATTAAAAGTTTCCCAAGATTCCAAACAAAGACTCGCCGAGTCATTTGAAACAGCATTACGCCATGCTGATGGTCGCGCACTCGCTGTAGAAATGGACACCGACAGAGAACATCTTTTCTCTGCCAAATTTAGTTGCCCCGCTTGTAGTTACTCATTGGCAGAACTGGAACCACGATTATTTTCTTTCAACAATCCGCTTGGCGCCTGCAATACCTGCGACGGACTCGGACAAATTATATTTTTTGACCCTGCCCGCGTGGTTGCTTTCCCGCACCTTTCCCTAGCCTCTGGCGCGGTTAAAAGCTGGGATAGACGCAATCAATTTTATTTTCAACTACTCACTGGCCTTGCAAATCACTATGGATTTGATTTAGAAACGTCATTCGAAGAGTTAGACGAAGACATTCAAAATATTATTCTGAATGGATCCGGTAGTGAAAAGATTCAGTTTCTATACTTAAATG
>JAJFJH010000032.1 GCA_021774155.1 Nitrosomonas sp. | reverse complement strand
CATCATTCACAGCATCAACTCGATATCGATCATCAATTGGACGACCCAATTTAGCGACATAGTTTTCTCCCGCTTCGGAGAGGAAAACCCAGGTTTCATTTCCATAAATTGCTTTGCCAATATATTTGAACTGTAATGGTGGTGCTGTCGGTGTCGGTGGTGGAGCGGCTGCGCGGCGAGCGGCTTGATCTGCTTGTCTGGCTAAAGCTGCTTGCTGTTGCTGTGCTGTTGGTTGTGGTCGGGCAGGAACCCATGAAGTTGATTTGAAAATGTTACCTGCTTGCGCATTAAACTGTCTTTGACCCAGTAAGTCGACCGCCAGATAATTTTCCGTGTCGTCTTCAACACGCGTTTTCCCTGATGAAGCACGAGTTGGTTGCGTTGTTTGTACGGCATCAACAATAATTATTTCTTCCTCTTCATCATCAACCAACACAACCGCGATTAACGTTACCAATAATGCCGCGCCTAGGATTGATTTACGTTTAATTTCTGCTTTATCCATCGCCATCATTCATCCAGGAAAAGATTAATCTCAAGGCGCACATCCAATTGCTCAGTCTGAACATTTTCTCGTTTGATGGCCATACCTGCAATCGCCAACGCGGGGATATCCTGCAACGAATCAGCTATAAATGAACGTATCTGTGGATATCTGCCACGTATTGGCAAAATCATTTCATAACGAGCCAAGCGTGCATTGCTTTCATGAATCAAACGATAATCGCTGCTATTCATTTCAACGCCATTTTTCTTTGCGATTCGTACCAACTCTCTCACCCAAAATGGTGATGAGTCAACACGCGGAAAGAAATCATAAAATATTTGCAACGCTTGATCGCCGCCCATTCTCCTCTCGGGACCACTTCCATTTTGGGCTGAGACATTTACTTGCATCGTATCCGCTCTTTCCTTGAGTTCAGACACTGTTGCGTTTTGCGGCAAAACAGCCGCCAGAAAAAACACAATAGCAGCAGCGAATATGCCAACACCAATTTTCCCAACAGACCCAAGACGCGCAACTTGCCAGCTTGCTTGCTGCGATATGTGTTGTACGTCAACTTTTAACCAATCATTTTTCACGATACATGCTTCCATGAAGCTGTCAGTAAAAAAACAACCGGTTTATGTGGGTTATCCAATTTTATTTTGTAATTAAGTAAGTGTGCATTTTCAAAAACAAGTTCGCGCTCCAATGCCTCAACAAACAGCAGCAATACTGACATATCCTTTGCTTCGCCACTGATGCGCATATTATTGTTAGCAATACTCGGCTGCAATGACAAAATCGCCACCTCTTCGTGAGACGCAAATTCAATGGCATCAAAGAACGATTCCCAAGGTAGATTCATCTCATCAATAACGACACTGGCTTTTTGTATCTCTTGACGAATTTCTTGCGTAATATTTCGCTGCTTTTGCCGGGATGACCGTCTAGGCGTTACTTCACGTTGTTGTTGCTGTTGTTGTTCAAACCGTGCAACGCGCGTCTCCCAATAATCGACTTCTGTTGCAGAGGTTGTGAATTGGTATGACACCATAACCAATGTCAACAAACCAATGAGTAGCAAACTAACATCAACTGCCTGTGAATGCTGACCAATATAGGGAAACTGAAGCTTTAAGCGACGCATGAATTCGCCTCATCACTTAGGTTGATGACAGAAGGATAGTGAGCGGGTACCACGAGATCAGCCGATGGCAGGATAATCTTCCAACCACAATCTTTCGGCAAGACCAAATCGGGGTGTTCCGGCGCAAAAACAAGAACTTCCTCAATATCTGACTTATGCCCCGAAAATATAATTTCTTGATCAAGCGCGGCAAGCAGCTCATCAGCCAAACAATGCATTATTTTTTGGTTACGTATCCCATGCCAGACACCATCGGCTAATAATGCAATGCAAACGCGCCCTGTTTCAATCAACGCATAGCATGTTCGTTCATTACTAAATGATTGATGCCACTGGTCAAATGTAGACGACAAATAAGGTTCGATGCGCTTTAGCTTGACATTATATTGGGTTGCCAGTTGTTGTAGCTGTGTTAAAAGATCACGCGTTATCGCGGCACAAATAGCACCGCTAGACGGATTCCAAGCACTGACACTCAGTTCCCATTTATTAATTCGGTCAGCATAAACTTCACGCATACGGAAAACAGCATAAGCAAATACTTCTTCTGGCGTAGTGATTTCTACCTGTGGCGGCAAGGTAATATACCGAACAAAATGATTGGAAAGCGTAATCGTCATCTCTGCACCACGGGCATCTTCCAGCATTTGCTCTAATTGCTGCAAAGGTGCGTCCCAGGCAGATTGCCCTGGATCATTTTTCTTGCATAATTGCGTAATTTTAGGCGTCTGTATCGGTTTAAAACCACGCGACCAGCGCACTAAATCAACGCGCCCCGGCGCAAAAAAAACGTGTATTTGATCACGCCACGATGGTGACACGATTCGCCTCCTCTAAGCTGGTTAATCCTTCTTTAACCATGTCCAACGCACCCTCACGCAAGAAATGTGTGCCATTTTTTTGTGCCGCTTCTTTTATTTTGCGTATCGGTTCTTGTGCAACAATCAATTCACGGATTTCATCATTCAAAATCAATATCTCTGCAATAGCGTTACGCCCACGATAGCCGCTACCTCGGCATTGACCGCAACCTTTTCCTGCACGAAAATGATAACTGTTGGCTTCATCAAGGCTAATGCCTGATTCAGTTATAAGCTCATCATCAGGGCGCTCTGCAACGGCACAGTGTTCACACAACAAACGCACCAATCGCTGCGCTGCAATACCATTTAAAGCAGAAACAAAGCTATAGGGATCAACTCCCATGTGTGAGAAACGCCCTATCACGTCAAATACATTGTTAGCATGAACCGTTGTAAACACAAGGTGACCTGTGAGTGCTGCTTGTATCGCAATTTGCGCAGTTTCAGAATCACGAATTTCACCCACCATGATCTTATCTGGGTCATGACGCAAAATCGAGCGCAAACCTCGTGCAAAGGTTAGCCCTTTCTTCTCATTCACGGGTATTTGTAACACGCCAGGCAGCTGATATTCAATCGGATCTTCAATGGTAATGATTTTATCACTGCCTTTGTTCACCTCAGAAATCGCTGCATAGAGCGATGTGGTTTTACCACTACCCGTGGGACCGGTGACTAGCAGCATGCCATAGGGTTCGGAACTCAAACGACGGATAGTCGCTATTGCCGACGAGTTAAAACCCAGTTGATTGAGTGTCAATCCCTCGACATGATCGGAAAGTGCTTGCCGATCAAGAATACGCAACACCGCATCTTCACCAAAAATACTTGGCATAATTGAGACGCGAAAATCAATTTCCCGTCCTTGTATCGACACTTTAAAACGACCATCCTGTGGCACACGCCGTTCAGCAATATCCAACTCAGACATGACCTTAATACGTGAAATAACTTGTTCAGCCAAGTCCGCACCCTGCATAACACCAATGGACATCAAGACACCATCAATGCGGTACTTAATGGATAATGCGCCCGTTACCATCTCAAGATGAATGTCACTGGCCTGTGACTTATGTGCGTCATACAAAGTGGAATGCACCAGTCGAACGACTTGACTAGTACCTTCATTAATCGATTTTAGAGAAAGGTCTTCAACACCCGTTTGGATAATATCCAGCTCGGAAGATCCCAGCACATGATCCATGGCACGCATGGTTTTTTCTTGCTGAGCAAAGAAAGCCGTCAAATCAGCCGGGTGCACCAAATGCCATATCACATCCACATCAAAACGCTCTTCCGACCATGAGTGTAAATTTGGCGCGAACGGGTCGCTTACTGCAAGTACGAAAGTTGCATCTTTACTAAACAAAGCACACTCATGCTGTGAAGCTTCGGAAAAGGGCAGTTTATCGTAATCAGGGGTAAGCGCTCTTAAGGCTTCCATCGTCAGCACGGGAATATGAAGCAGTCGCCCTAGTTCTTGAATAAGATCATCTGGCGCATAGCCGCCACTTTCTTCCAGTACTTTGACGACTGAAACACCTTGTTTTAACGACTCTTGCCGTGCTTCACTCAGCAGATTGGCAGTAATTGGCAGTTGTTCCGTTGGTTGCATAGGGACTTCTATCAATTGATACTTCCCGCCAGATCAAATATAGGCATATACATCAAAATAATAATGCCACCAATCACGATACCGATAACGGCCATTAAAATAGGTTCAATAAGCTTGGTTGTCCACTCAACCCATCGCGCAATCTCTTCATCATGAAAATTGCCAATGCGTTCCATCATGTCTCCCATTAAGCCCGTTCTTTCACCCACACGCAGCATACGATTGCCAACGGCCGTGGTGAGTCCTTCCATTTCCATTGCACTGGAAATCGTTTTACCCTCACGAATATGCTTGGCCGCAGCTTCGACGCTGGGCCGAAAATGCGGTTGTAGTAACCCACTAACCATATCTAGTGCTTGTGTAATTGGAATACCACCACGTTGCAACATGCCTAACGTTTTATAAAAACGGGCCAATTGATACACGCGCATATTCTCGCCAATCGCCGGTATACGCCATAATTGTTGCATGGCATAGGCCTTAAACTTAGGGCGCGTCACACCGTAAAAGATAGCGCTAAAAAGAGCGATCGCAATAACAGTCAATTCTCCGCCGCGCTCGTGTACAAATTGTCCCCACTGAATGAGTAGCACGGAAAGCCAAGGTAAGTCAGAGCCAATATCATCGTAGATTGCACTGAATTTTGGCACCACAAACACTAGCAAAAACATCGACACTAATAAACCAACGGTTAACAATAAAACAGGGTAGATTGAAGCGCCCACCAGTGTTTTACGCACGGAATCCATCTGTGTTTGATAAGAAATGAAACGGGTTAATGCTTCAGGCAAATCACCCGTTCGTTCACTGGCTCGAACCGTTGAAATATACAAAGCTGGGAATGCTTGCGGGTATTCTTCCAGTGCACTTGAAAAAGTAATTCCTTCATAAAGCCGTGCCAGCAGATCTTTTATAACTTTACGATTACCTGCATCTTGCTCCTTGTCTACCAAGGTCTCGATACTTTCCACTAAGCTGAGCCCGGCGGTTAACAGTGAAAGCAGTTCCTGGCTAAAATGCACCAGCGGAAAACTCGTCGTTGACTTGAAAGTAAAACCCGTGAAGCTGCGTTTTACACTGAGCACCATGCCGCCCTGCTCAACGACTTGAAGACG
>JAJFJH010000310.1 GCA_021774155.1 Nitrosomonas sp. | reverse complement strand
CACCACCAGATACTTTCGCCATCTGCTGACGTTGCGTCGTCATATGTGAACTATTATGAATTTGCTCGCTGAATTTTCGTTGAGCGATGGCTTGTGGAGAGCTGGCCATTTTTGCCATTAATTGTCGCTGTGTCGCTGTGGACTCACGATTATCAACAAAGGCTTGACTGATGGGAGAGGTGTTTTTTGTCATGAGGTGACAACGACTGTTTTGTTGACGCTCTGATTCAGTAAGTAACGATTGCTTCATACTATCCTCCGTTTCTTTGCGATTCGTTCATGCTGTCACGATGCATCACCACCAGTAGCGACAATAATGCATAACCGTCGCTTCTTCAAGTAAATCCATGCCCTAGATTCCTTAATTATCGTTGGTTACAAGACTATTTCCCCGCAGAGAAAACCCACTTTTATGGGAAAAATCTAATAACTACTGCAACTTACCTTCTTCTCGCTATCATTGCCGACTTGGGTCGTGAGGGTTTTTTCATTTGCATTTTGTGAATTTGATGCCTTATAAGGACATAACTCAGGGCGATAATTATCACTAAAATTAAAGGCCCATATTCTCTGGTAGCATCTTCAAAATACGGGTCAAACATAGCCAGCAAGCTACTGATTGTAATGAGTGGCAAGCCTAGACCAAGCACATACCCTATATAATATTTTTTAACATTTTCACGATAGGCACACGACACAATATAGCACCAGGATAAAATAAGGAGCAAAACCATCATGGGAACAAATGCTATATAAAAATACCAACGATTCTCACATACAAATCGATCGATAAAACTATCCGGCTCGCCAATTTGCGTACTTTGGAAATACCGCTCCAACATGCCATCAACCGTGTCACCTTGCTCAGCAACCTTTTTTTCTTGATCAACAGCTTCATTCACGATCAATGGCCAGAAACCAATGCCACCAAAATTATCTTCAAAATAAGTCAGATCTTCTGCTAGCTGCGCCCAATTTCTACCATCAAACTCAATGACAGGCACAATATTTCTTAATAATAATTTGCGTTCTTCTGCACTATTGAATCGACGGCTGTCATGAATCGCTGTGTTCAAACTTCTTTTTGATTGGCTTGATGGCTCGTCTACTAACACTAAGACTTTATTCTTTAGATCGTAGCCAATATTTTTTCCCGACTCAAGCGCGCCTTTCTCTGAAATTTGTTTAAGCAAGTTAGTATATTCGTAGACACCCTTACCTTCATCCAGAGCCGTCTGTTGGGCCATAATATTCACGACGTATTCATTCCCCTTGGCATCTAATTTTATTCTCAAATCATGGACAAAGTCATTAAACAGACCCACAGAATCAGCATCCTCGGGATAACCATTGAAATAAAGTGTTACACCATCTCCCCGGGTGGGCAATGGCACGATGCCTAAGGTGAAAATCCGCTTAATTTGTGAGAAATAGTCAGTTAATGGGTCAGCAAGAAAACTGACGATATTATCTGCTAAGTTTTTAAACTGCCTATTTCTTTCCTCCAATGAACGTTCTTTCCAAATATCCCAATATGGTTTTTCATGATGAATAACCCAATCCACCTGACTATTATGTTTACGGGCAACTTGGATAAATTCATTCTGAATGTTATTAATTGCTGAGGCCGCATCGCTGGCCGCATTGGTTTGCTTGATCGTACCTTCCTCGTCAAAAGACAGCCCATAATAAGCAACTCTAGACAACACGCTGAAATTTACGGTTTGCGGGTCATCACCCGCCAACCAGAAGGGATAAAACCCATAAACCAGACCTGATAGATCATCCAGCAAACAACCGCACCCATTACCCTGCCACTGAATCGGCTTTTGCTTGAATAACGGTTTCTTTCGATACAATGGCGAGATAGCAGGCTGAACAAAATGTGTATAAATCGTGTCATTAAACTGCTCGAGAAACTCAACATCCGTTTGACCACAAACATCTTCACGCAATGCCTTAACCTTTAACAGGTCTCGCTGCAAATTGGGCAATATTCCTATGCTTTCAAGTAATAACTCACCACTTAACGTCTTAAATTCATCATCATTCAATTTAAGGCCACGAATATATTCATTATCCACACCCTCGGCTCGACAAGCGCCAAGACCAGCAGCAATTTTGCTCTTAACTGACTGTTCAAAAAGCGTCGAATCAATATACGCCACGCCGCTTAAGGTAGATTCAAGCAACTTGGCAAGCGTATCATTTAAAGCAGAAAATAAAGGGTCGCCCGCCATACGTTCAGACAACCGAGCAAGGATTTCCTTGTCTATCGTAATACCGGTCCCAGAAAAATACTGTTCAATGATCGGCAATAGCTTTTTAGTTTGTTGCCGATAATCAGCAAGTACACCTTCTACTGCTTCTTTCAGCTCTGGATAATTATCAAAATGCTTATTCTCTAGCGCAGCCAAAAGTAGCAGAATGTCTTTCTGACTTTGTAATATTTTGAAATCTTCAGTGGTCAATTGATAGAAGTAGGTGACTAACTCATTCCCTTCGGTCTGTACCGACTCTGATGCGGCACCCATCGTACGCAGATATAAATTGACCAAGTCAAGCAATTGCTGATCTGACCCACTGCGTCTTATTTTGTAGTAAATCCGCCTTTCAGACATCGGATGCGTATCGCTCCAATACGCAAAATCAGCACTTAATAAGATCTTTGTTTCGTCAGGGAACATATTGGCAAAGGATGCAATATCTACCAGTCGAATCTCTAACTCCGGAATAAAATCACCAATGGGCTCTATTTTAAAATCAAAAAGAAAACGCTGCACCCAAAACAAAGTAACGGGGCCAATAAGCCCGTCAGTTAATGGATGTGATCCAAGCCTGACATCTCTAATCCAATCCAGATCATGCTGATAAATAACCGCAAGATTTTGTTGAATTTGAATGACATGCGATTGATCGAGCGTCTTAAAAGCTGCTTTATTCAATAATCGGTCATAGTGAACATCAGCAGCATATGCGCTAGAAATACCACTACAGCATAATATGAAGACGATCCAAAAAAATATAATCTTTTTCATAGCTTACTCACAGCGTCCGCCCTTCTTTAAGAAGTTCTTTTACAACCCCTTTGACGAGGTCATCTTGCGTCACTTCATCGCGCTTCACTCGTATCGCACTAATGGCCCCATAACGTACAGCATTGGTAATGGCGCCACCAGACAGCTCATATTTCTCAGCAAGCATCTCAAAATTAACCGTTTCGGCGAGTAATTTTTTATTCTGAAACATGCCCTGCCATAGTTTCAAGCGTTGATCTACGTCGGGCATTGCAAAGTGTACAGAAGTTTGAAAACGACGGGCAAATGCTTCGTCGATGTTCACCTTTAGATTAGTTGCCAATATCACAATGCCGGGATAATCCTCAACACGCTGCAATAGATAAGAAATTTCCTGGTTGGCATGACGATCATTAGAACTACTGGCCTGTGTTCTTTTGCCAAACAATGCATCCGCTTCGTCAAAGAACAGTATCCAATTTTTGTCTTCCGCCTGATCAAACACATTCGCCAGATTTTTTTCTGTTTCGCCAATATATTTAGATACCACCATGGACAAGTCAATGCGATACACATCAACACCCATACTGGCGCCAATAAGTGTTGCGGTCAGTGTTTTACCGGTTCCTGGCGGGCCATAAAACAACGCCCGATAACCCGGTTTAATCGCTCGACCCAAACCCCATTGCTTTAAAATAACATCTGAATGCTTAAGCCAAGTATTGATATTTTCAACTTCATCCTTGATTTCTGGGCTTAAAACCAAATCATCCCAGGTTAGTTTTGTGGTGATAAGTTTTGCTGGAAATTCGATGCCATAATCCGGTTTGCGGTTAATACCGGTTGTCAGTCGATTTAAATACTCGGGGGGCATCATTAACATGGCACTCAGAAATGGCTCCCCATTGGTCGCATGTATGAGCTTAATGATACGTCGCTCGGTTAAATAATGATCAAGATAGAATAGTTGGATCACCTGAAAACGTCGAGTTAAATCATCGCCTGCTAAAATAAAAACCGCTGTCTCACCGGTTGGTAAAAATCCGCCATGTGATTTTCCTTTCCAGCCGCCAAACTCTGTAAAACCACGCGCCGTATCTTGGTTATTAACTAAAAATAAATCCAGTGCATTTGGCTTTAAATGCGGCATCAATACCAATATGATAATAATCCGTTCATCAAAACCCATATCATGATCGCGAACAAGCTGTGCATAGGCGGATTGATCCGATGAAATGTCCGGCGGCGTAATTTGATGAATGTCCGCAACGGCTGATTCCCTATGGAAATACAAATCAAAGCGTGCTTCTAACACTTTTCTAAACCAAGCGATTTCTCTATCCAAACTCACCGCGTTGGCTTCATTTACCGTCATCGTAAAATACCCGCCATGTAATTAACGCCAGTCCACATGAATGGCTTTGTCCATCCACGCGTGCTTAACAATAGAAAAACTCCAGGGCAACCCATCAAGCAACATATCAAACGTGCCAGGATGAACGGTTAAATGCCACGCACCATCTTCTAACACTAATCCACCGTCACGCTGCAAGAATGTCTCTCTAAAACCACTAACCGACGTGCTGCCAATTGTTTTCCAGTTCTGGATCATGCCCAAAATTAAATCTTCAACAACTTTTTTTTCATTTTCACTGAGACTCAACTGCCGCCTAATGGGCACAGCCGTTGGGATACCACACAAAACTTTATTCAATATCAACAAGTACTCCGGCGACTCACTCTGTTCATCAACCATATATTGCAACAAATGCACTGCCCGCTCAGCTGCTTCAAGACTCACGAATAAGCCTTCATCATCGACTAACTTAAGCATCTTAAATAATTGTGGCATGTAAGGCGCAGCAATAATCTGCCCTGCATTATTGATTTCGATCATTGCTTTTGTTTCGATATCCTGTTCTGAAACCGGCACATCATATGCGTCGATTAATCGCCTTTGCTCTGTCATTCCAGCATCGCTATCTATTGAGTCATCACGACGCATCGCCAGGCTTTTCAAAAAATCTACTTGTTTCGACAGGAATACCAAGTCAACTGGTTGGTCGTGCAGCAGTGCCTGCAAAATCAGCTGATAATAAGTCGACCTGTTTGCCGCACCTTCTGCGTGGCTTGCGATTGCCTGAATAAAAGCTGTTCGGTTCTGTGTATTAAATGCAGGAGCTTGGTCGATAAAAGATGTCAATAGCTGCTGCTGATCTGCGACATTGAGACTTGTCGTTGATAGCGTACCATTTCGGATCGCCTCATAAATGCGCTGACATTGTTGCGGGTGTTCCTGGGCTAATTCAGTAATCTCGGCTTGCAGTGATTGGATTTCTTGTGTTTGTGGCGCATTACATTGCAACCGTTGAACTAAGGTCTGGTATGCGTCATTGCCTAACGGGTGTTGTGCTATCTCCAGCGGCAACAAGCTGTCTTCATCAACAATCAGTTGCCGCAAGAAATTCACCAACGTATGTTCAGCTGAATTGCCCATTGTTGCAAACAATTTTTGATGCCAAACAACCAACATAAGCTGTGCATCATTGGTTGGCGACATCAGGCTGGCCAAGGCTTTTAGATAGTCGGCTGGAATAAAGGCAACATTTGGTTCAGCAAACAAATAACTTAAATTACTTTCCCACAGCTGCTGCTTCCAAGCCACTTCACCCACACCTTGATGCAAAACGCTCGAACGAGCGAGCAGTTGTTCTATGTAACTCACTGCGGCCGGAATAAAAAGGTCGGTAATGTCGATTAAGATTTTATCCGTTAGCTTAACGGCTAATTGTTGACGCGTAGTTGCTTGCTTTCCTTGTTCTGCCAGTAACCGGCGAATCATGACGGGGTGTTGCTGTAATCCTTCAGGTAACGGATAGAACCCGACAATCTCCATTTCTTCTAGTGCTTGGACGATACGTTGATATTGCATGATTCGATCAATGGCTGCGACTTTCTTTATGCCAACGTCCCCTTTAGTTTCTAAACGCTGTGCTGCCGTGTTATTCGTATCGGGCGCACTTTTCTTGTGCGCCGCTTCTAAATCAACCGGCTGGTTATGCAATAGTGTTTGCAGAATCTGTTGGTAATAGATCGATTTGTCTGCCGCACCCTCTGCATGACTGGTGATTGCTTGAATAAAGATAGTCCGGCTCTCCGCATCAAACACAGGCGCCTGATCGATAAAGGCAATGAGTAACTGCTGTTGTTCAAGCGCGCTCAAATTAGCCGTTGATATCGTGCCGCTACGGATCGCTTCATAAATACGCTGACATTGTTGCGGATATTCTTGGGCTAATTCTGCAATCATGGGCTGCAGTGATTGGGCTTCTTGTTTTGGTGGCGTATCCTGCTGCAATCGCTGCACTAGCGTTTTGTACGCATCGCTGTCTGATGGGTGTTGATCTGTCCCCAGAGGCAACGAGCGGTTTTCATCAACAACCAATTGTTGCAATAGATTGGCTAGTAATTGCTCGACTGGTTGAGTATTTGTTGTTGTCGATAATTCAGCGTGCCAAACACGTAACACCGACTGGGCATCGTGAGTCGGAGACATCAATCTGGCGAGGGATTGTAAATAATCCACAGGTATAAAGGCAACATTTGGTTCGGCAAACAAATAATTGAGGTTACTTTCCCACAGCTGTCGCTTCCAAGCTGCTTCACCGATACCTTGATGCAATCTACTTGACTGAGCGAGCAATTGTTTTATGTAACTGACCGCGACTGGCATAAACGATCCGGTGATATCAAGCAAGATGTCGTCCGTTAGTTTCTCGGCCAGTTGTACTCGTATTGCGGCTTGCTTGCCCTTCGCTGCCAATCGCTCGCGGATTTTGGCAGGGTGTTTTCGCAATCCTTTTAATAAAAGATGCAATTCTACAATCTTAGCCGTTTTTAATGCTTGAATGATGCGTTGGTATTGTGTTGTTCGGTTAGATTCTTGCGCTTTCTGTCGTTGCTTGTCTATTTTTTTACGCCCCCCTTTAGATCTAACCACGTCATGACGACGCTCACGTACATCGGTCAGTATCTTTAGTAAAGCCGCATCAATCTTTTTTTCACGCTTAAGGCGTGTGGCGACCCGTTGCATTTTTTTCATTAAATCCGCCGAGTCTGGCGCCGAAGACACTATCAGTTTCTCGACCACTGTATTCACCACCACGGCTTGTTCTTTCGACTCAGATGTCTTATCCAATGCGACATCAAAAATCGACACCCATAACGAATCAATACTTGCGGCGATAGTTGCCGAAGAGAATCGCTTTTCTGTTATCGTAGCCCGATAAACCTTGAGCAAATTTAGCGTCAAAGCTGCATGAATCGGAACAATTTTTTGTAACAAACGCACCAGATAAGGTTCGGTGAATTGTTTAACCATCCGGTTAATTAATGTGTTTTTTGCTGTAGATTGTTTTAAAAATTGAATGAACGCATCACTCTTCTCTCGCAATACGCGCTCAAGTATTTTTTCATGGGCTTGTCGACTGGATGTGCTGACATGCCAAGTCATTTGGCCTGTCATCAAGAAGAATTGCAATTGCTTGAGATCAGCCTGCGCATAGCTGACTCGACTTAAAGGCAAGGTAATATTTGAATTTAATTGGCCATTCTCACGTATACCATGCAACACACTATTGAGTCTTTCTTTCAACCGTTGCACCAACATGGTTTGAAACGCATCTTCTGTGACTTCGCCGAGGTCGATTTCCACCGAATTCAGGCACAAAACTGTTTCAGTCTCATCAAATTCATTGAGTACAGAATCAACAGCGGGCAAGATTTTTTCCGTTATCCACGCACTAACTTTTGCTTCATGGTCATCGGGAACGCTTGTCGACACAAATGAAAGATCAAATATAACTTCGTCGATGAAATGCACTTTTTGCATATCATCAAACCCAACTTTCACATTCGTTAAGTGATTTATTTTTTATGAGAAATAAAATGATCTTTTCAGAAACCTCATTCAATTTCTTTAGCTTAGCCGTATTATCACTGCCTTGGCTCACTTGTTGTAGCAGCCTTAACCAACATTTATAACGCAACTCAAAATCACGCATGTGAGAAAAATCAAGCCAGAAAAACTCAGCATAAATATGCGCGGGAAGATTTCTTTGCACGGTTTCTTCGGCATAGCGCTTGAATTCATCATCACTAAATCGTGCTGTCCAAGACGGAAAAATAACGCTGACACGAAAGTTAAAAAAGCTTTCGTCAATTTGAATTTCCCCGCAAACATCTTTCCCATACGGTCGTAATAAAATGTGTTCAACAATATGTAATCCTTCAGATTCTATATTAAGCTGCGTGGTGGCATGGCAAAACTGATGGGCATATTCAACGGCGTCGTCAAATTTCTTTTTGCTGGTCAATCGCCAAAGTCGATCATCATTTATCGGTTTAAAACACACCAAGGTATCGGTATCTGAACTCACTAGTTTGTAGTTTCTTAGATCAATGCCTTCTCTAAACATCGCATCACCAAATAGGGGAAGCTTTGCTGGCAACATACTTTTTGAATGCCTATCTACATCGCGCAATACCGGCACTGGCTCAGTTTCCTCACTCGGCATCACAAACTCAACTTTTGTGGCGAGCTTCTTTTCTTCTGACACAGCAGCACTCAATCTTCTAACTAATGCATCTGTCATCCACTGAAAGTGACGTGGTTTGTCAAAGCCTAACAAAATACTGACTTTGCATTGTATGCCCGCCACATGATCAACATTTCTTTGTCGCAACGAACTCCCAGACATGGGTAGGTAATTAAATCCTTTGGCCCTGTCGCGACTGATTTCCCGGATATATTTCAAATAATTAATCTTTTTATCGATCAACCATTGATTATCATCTGCTTGCCGATAAAAATTAAATCGCACTAATGATTGTTGCGGAAATTCCTCACCATACATTGCAAGTAATGTATCTAATACGCGGTTCCTACGATCACCAAAATTGTCATAACAGGAATGAATTTCAGCAATGAGTCTTTGAGTTTGAGCTGCGCCTCTTTCATATAGTGCTTCGATATCCGGTACACTCTGATTATCCAGAAACTGTGAGAAATAGGATTGTTTTAACTCAGTATCCAACGAAAAAAGTTGTGACATTTCTTGTAAATTTTTCAAATAGTTTGCCATCAACTGCTCATACGGAAATAGGTACGCTTTCAGTTGTTTAGCCTTCGCTTTTACCTCAGTCGGCGCTGAATTAGGTACGCCATAACGATTAATACCGTAAACAGCCGGAAACTGCTCCTGGATTGACGTGTAACTTTGTAAATCACGCCGCTGCCCTTTAGGTAATTTAATAAAGCCCTCAAAATGCGGCTCATTATTTCTAAACGCATGATGCTCAAAAATAATTTTCTCAAGCTCTAGCTTAGTTTCCTCCAGCAGCACACTATCTTTTTTCTTTTCTGCTTTCCCTCGGCTCTTTTTTCTTCCTCTTTCAGGTATATTTTCTGCAAAGCTCAACCGTAGAATTTGCATGGCTTTTCCCTTCTGCGGGAAACTTAACTTTGGAAACTGACCTTCTGATGGTTGACAAACAATAACGCTATGTTTTTTATTTGCTTGATCCATAAGGCTTAGGTTACGCACCCGCTTGACACCATTAATTTGGCTGATGAGCGCTATCAAATCCACAGTTCTCAACGACTCTCGTGCCACTTCAGAAAAACAGTCATTGATATAACCATGTCGAGTCAAAGGCCCCGAGAAAATCTGCTCATAATCCATATCGTCTGCAAGTGCTGCTTCGTAACGTTCTACCCGAATACCTGATGAAATGTATTGCGCACATTTAGAAATAATTTCTGCGTAGATTTTGGCCAAGTCATATGCAGGCTTTACCTCAATTTCCCCAACCAAAAAATAAGGGACCGTTTTAATGATCTCAACGGAATGAACATCTTCACAAAGATTGCGATGCTTCGCAAAGGATGCCATTATTTGTTGCCTAACAGCTTCCTCTCTCTGGTTTGCTGGCGCTAATTCAGACTCATCAGCTGGCTCAAGTAAGTTGTCACTAATCTCAGACAAAGACTTACCCAGCTCATGCAGACAAACACTCAATGGCGTTAACAACGCTTCCAGCTTGGGTAAACATTGACGTAGCGTGAAAAACAAATCGTCCTGTTTGGACAAAGGCGCATTGAATTCAGACAAAATATCATTGAGCTGAGGGAACGATGATGGGTCTGCCAAGGCCTCATTAAGTTGAGATAACGCATTGCCCAGATTTGACTTAGTCGTTGCCGTTAACTTACCAACATCATCTGCCAAGATTGATCCAATTGAGTCAAACTGTTCCCAAATTTTGTCTAAGTAGAACAAATTAGCATCTAATTGAGCCAAAATCTCATTTGCTTGAATTAAGAATACATCGAATTTAGCGACCAAAGCCCGTCGTTTCAGGCGAGCGTTCCCGCGCTTTAACGCATCCTTGTGCGCATCTAAAGATGTGCCTAGTTGGTCTAACGTTTTACTGCCTTGATCTGAGAGCCTACGTAAGCTATCCATTTCATCAAGAATGGCGCTTAATCCATCATTCTGATTACAAGCTGCTTCATCTGTTAGTGACAAATGATCATTGAGCTTAACAAATACGGAGAATAAACCTCGTGATTTTCCTTCATCATCTAATGTGGGCTGAAACCAAATATTATCAATTGCGGGAATTTCATCATAGAGAACCTTTTGATAATCTTCGGTTGTAACTGGCGAACTGGGGAAAATATCTTTTGGATTAAATAACGCCTGCCGCTCATAATCAATTTCACCATTTTCTCCTGTCAGGTAATCTTGAATTTCAAACCCTGATCGATAAGCCAAATCCGTCAATCCAAAGCAAAGCTGCTCCAGGATGGTGACGCCAGGATCATGTGCATTGTAATCCGTCCAAATATCCCCGCACAGACTCTGGACATTAGCGATTCCTTCTTTTCTTAGTGACTCAAAATCTAGTCCATCAGGATCGGAGTTTACTCGCTTAATTTGATCGGATATCGACATACGCAGGTGAGACCTTCTCAGAAGGTTGCTGGCTCAGTTGTGCTTTAATTTGCTGATTCAAATTCACCAGCAAATCATTCACACGGTTATATGGCAGACCACCTAACGCTTTGATCGTCAGTGACAGCTCATGCTCAGCAAATGTAAAAGTTTGTGGTTTTGTGTGGTCAATTGTTGCGACAAATAAATTATTGGCTTGCTGGTTAAGTTGTCCAATCAATTCAAAAACAGACTTAAACGGGCATTCAGCCAATGCTTCTAGGATTAAATTGCCTTCTTCAAGCGTTAAATCAATCGTTAGCATATGATCAGTGCCTGCATGATTTTCACTCATTTTCTTTAAAGTCCGCTGCAGCATTGGCACTATCGTTTATTTCACTACCATACATCGCGGTATCAAACCATAGTTTAGTAATCTGGTATTTAACCCATATATTATCGCCATATGACGCATCAACTCTGAGTTGCAGCTTATACTCAAAATTATCTTTGTCTGACTCAGCAATCCAACGCAGCTTTAAGCGATTACATTTGGCACCGTAATGAGCTTGGTGATAGGTAATGTCACTCACATCATTGTAGGCACTCAAGGCAAAGGCATGCATTAACGCATACTTCCCACTCCCATCCTTTCCGCCCACACCGGCCATTATTTCAAACGCCTGACACCCCGTCAGCTTCTGCGTAATATCGTGCCATTGCCCATCAGCCGGCACCGCCATATCACCCGCACACCCCACTCTGCCGTGTGACGCAATCGTTCCAGCAACATCAAGTGTATACTGCGGATTATCTTTATTAATACCAACGCCCATATTTGATGCTGGGTCAGACTCAGTAGGCAGGGGCTCCAAACTGCGTAAGGTGAGAATATTAGGATTAAACTGATTGCCTATTTTGAGATTGCTGGTTGCTCTATCAAGTCCCACAAACCACATGGCATTAAGTGCCGCCATATTCTGATAAAAACTAATCAGTTTGCCATCACCCAATTGAGAAACTTTCAACCCATCCTCAACGGTCTTCTCAAACCCATCGTCAATTAAATTCAACGTTGAGTCGATCAAGTCGGCAAATGCATTCTCAGATGGCATTTTGCCTTTTTTGAATTTAGCCTCTAAGGTTTTTCTATTTTTTCTCGCCATTTCTCTTCTGCAACAATGAATGTACTGCCAATTTCAAGCTCCCCTACACCCGTTATCTCAGGCTTGATCGACTGATAATTATCATCAATCTCAATAAAATGCTGCTTGATTGGCGTCAAAATGCTCCAAGGATATTTAGGAACAATGCTCATGCCATCCCACCCTGCATTCAACACAGCTGCACTATCAAATAAATCGAAACGATCTTCCCCCGTTGGCGCAATATGCAAGATGGAAAAGTTTGTAACACGATCAATCATATCAAGCTGCTGAATAAATGATTCAACATCATATTCATTCACATGCCAGCCAAAATGCGTGTTGTAACCAATCGTATCATCCCAGGGTGATAAAAAATCAGAAATCAATTGATTTAAATGATTAATATGGAAACCATCATTGAGACCTTCTTTCAATTTGACCGTGCATCGCACCTGCGCCAATTCATAAACAGGATTAATGATATTAATTTTCACAAAAGGTGGCGCAAGCCGAGAAATATATGTTTGAATTTCATTAACCAAATGACCATTTAACATGGGTATGTGATCATTCATTTCTTGTTGCTTCAAATAGGGCAATGCCACGATGAGAATATGCCCTGGACGTAACCTTTTCTCTGGTATTTCTTCAGACACCATGTTAGCAAAGCATTTCACTTTGTATATTTGCGGGAACTGTTCCAATATGAGCATTTCATAATCAGCGGGTATTAACGCGCGATTTTTATGTTTAAGTCGACCACCCACCCGCGCTCGCAAGTGTTCTTGTGTCTCCGAAGGAATACCGCCAAATGATTCCTCCACCTGCACAATGCTACCCAAACCAGGAATAGCTTTTTTTAAACGTGTAATACGTCCTGCGGGCAATACGGCAGAATGCCACTCAGACTGACTCGTTTCAAGATGTCTAGTCACCTGAATCGCCTGCGTATAAACCGAGTAGGCACTGCAAAGCTTATCTAAATTGGCATTCGCCGAAACGCTCAACCAAAACAATCCTTTGAGCATGACGGTATTGTCTGACGTAATATCCGCAGGAATATTTAATGTCACAATCCCCGAAGTCATAAATCCTTGAGACGAGTCTAAAACTTTTAACTTACCACTTAATGCTAACCACTGATTGGCAGAAAGATAAAACCACTGCAGTTCATTAATGTGATCATTGGCTATGGGTAAGGAATTTTCACGCAAATGAAAAAATAAGGTGAGGACACCATCTATCTTGCTGGCATCTAACCCTATAAAAAGATTACCCGAAAACTCATAGTAAGGCAGCACACAAACCAACTGATCAGCATCTAGCAAAGCGCTATCCCAACCCGATGGATGCAAATGGATGAGCTGGTCACACAGCTCCGGTACACAACCTTTTTCTTCGCTGCCCACAACCAATTTAGATGATGCCTTATAATCCACAGAAATCGAGTTAATAACTGGCGTATAAGGAAGATTGGGAACTGCCTTAAATTGTTTGACATTTTTTAGCTTAGCATTCGCCGTTAGCACTTTTGCCAACACATTAGGATAACTTCGATGGCCAAAGGCACCGGCAGGCGAGACTAAAGTAAATTTAAAAAAACCTTTTTGTGACGATGGCGTGTAATTAAATTTATCAGTCGTACCCTGATAATCTACCGGACTAAAATAAGGCATCAATTGCTGACATGACAATATACTCGAATGGCTTATCTCACGCCCTGCCTCATATTCCGACTTTAATTGAAATAATGGGCCAGTTATTTGCCCTTCTGAGTTTTCTGAAACCCACCCACCTTCAACCAAAACAGCACTATTAATCTGAATATCTTCGTGCACCAATGGCTGATCATAATGCTGATAATATGACCTGAACCCACCGATACCCACCGGCAACCCGCCCCATTTAACAGTCACATCAAAGCTTTCGAGATGTTTACCAGCCGCCTCAGGGCTTCCAACAATAAAATAGTCGCCAATCTCCGGCAATGGGCCAAAAGGAGTAAAAGTGGCTAATGCTGACAATGGACCGATGTTGTTATGCAATGACAATGTTCGGCAGCCCTCGACAGTCACGTCAATCTTGACTGACGCAAACACCAACTTGCTTAACATTCCGTAAGGGTACAAATATCCTTTTGGATTAACAATAAATTTTGCTACGGGCAATTGTGTCTCATAGGCTTCGCCATGAATGACGGGAGAATAAGGTGTTATTGGCGCAGCACTCGCTGGCAAGGAAAATGTAATGGTTAGGCAATTGTCTTCAAGATCACTGTCCACACCAGAATAGGATGGTAAAAAATCAGGGATTTCCAGCCATCCCGCTTCGGTAGATAAACTAATGCTAAAAATATTTCGGAACACTTTGAAAAACACATCCTGTTCTTTAGCATGCGCAATTTCATCATCTTCGTTAGCCAGCTCTAAATCTAACGCTTCAGCAATATTGCCAATCCATTGCTCTAAGGTTTTTCCACCTTCACGAGCAGCTTGGTCAAATTTCATCGCAAAACAAATAGTGCGCTGCCCTTCGTTCAACAACAGCACCTTGCTTGCTAACGCGAAACCCACTCGTGCATCAACCCCAAGACTTGAACCTTCACTATCTTTTGGCGCACCCATCAAAGGGTAAGATTGCCTCTGTGCTCGATCATCGAGGTCATCATTGACTGAAATCGGTATTTCGTTGAGCCAACAACTGGTCGCAAACTGTCTAACTAGTGGCTTTAACGTCCCAGGACGTTTCACCGATTCTTTTAAGTTGTTTTCCGGTGAGCTGATATGATCTCGATTAAAAAACAACGTATATAACGCACTCACCTGCGCGTCATTCACCAACAGTTCATTGTCTGCTGTAAAGATAATGTTTTGCTTATTTTCGTCGAGCCCAGCCAAAAATTCAGTGCCCTTAGGTATCCGAACCTTAGCTTTCTTTTTATTCAACTTCACAACCAAATAAGTGCTATCCGGCACAAAACTACGGGGCTTGTTTCTTAAAACTTGCTCGTAATAAAAATCTACATAGTTATGTGTAAAGCGATTGACCTTACAATTGATTTTTTGAAATAATTGCAAAAATGCAATCAGCAGCCCGACTGCCGGATCATGACTTTTATGCGCCAATGAAGTTGACAGCAGTTTCGCGGCACTTGCCTGCACCATCTCGATGGCTTTTATAAAAGAATAATAATTTGATCGAATGGCCATGCGGTCGACGACAAAATCTTCATCAAATTCGGCATGTTCATTCATAGCCCAACCAAGCGCGATAAATTCTGGAGAGAAAATTTCTTCAATGGGCTTTTTTGGAAGAAATTTAGCAAATAATTGCTTCAGCATGCGCAATTCTTTTTCAAGCCCGGCAATCACACTTTCAATTAAACGACGCAGCGCAATACCCACATTATTTTGAGCAGAACATAGTGCAACGTACCAACTATCTAGCAACTTAGAGACGGTGTAAGCTGAAACAATTTGTGTATTGATTTGTTCGGAAAAATTGGGGCGCAGCGCTTGGGTTAACCACCGACTATTGACACTGACTTGATAAAATTGAAAATCAGAAGTTGAATATATTTTCCTAGAATCAGTTGCCAAAATCGTTGAAATAACAACCGCTTCATCAACCGAGAAATATGTCTCCCAAGTACCATCTTCCTCATTATTCAGGTTATAAAATTTCATCGCCTGAGCATAATCAACAACCATCGACAGCAGCGTGTGGAACCGCATATCAGCGACTTGAAAATAATTTTGTGCTAATGCTGGCAGCATACGCTGCGTCTGCTGCTTACCATCGCTGATATTCAGATGCACCATTACATTATCACCCACGCTCGGTTTCATTAATTTATCCGAAAAACATTAACGTTTAACATTGGTACCCTCGGTAAAATAAAATGGATAAACCATGTTATGCCGATTATTTGTAGCCCTCACGGTATATAGAATATTAATTTTTACCAGCCCTTCCAGAAAATCGTCATTATTGTCAAGATCGACGGTCACGCGCTCAACGGACACTCTTGATTCAAAGAAAAGAATAGCTCGTTTCACTAGGTCGCTGACAACCGTCACCGTACTCTCATTCATCTCTTCAAAAATATGTAACTTCAATCCACACCCATAAGTCGGCTGCATGACTCTTTCCCCAGGCGCCGTGGAAAGCAGAATATACAAACTTTCCTGAATATCATCCTCTGCAGTCACCGTATTGACAGAACCTTTTTTATTAAATGTAGGCGGAAAACCCCACCCTGTCCCTAAAAATGATCTATCAGCACCCATGCCTTAACTCATTATTCACGTTAACCGCCAATCATTACGGTTGGCAAACCTAAAACAATACTGCCACCATGAGCGGTTGAATCACCCATTCTGGCGGCCGGCATATTGCCAATCATCACGGTAGCCGAGCCTTTCACAATCGAATCCGGTGGCCCCACACATATGCACATATCGCCAACCACTGCAGCTGGCAAACTACCAATCAAGACCGTTGCCACGCCTGGACCACTTATCGGCCCACCCACATGAGGAATCGGAGGAATGGCAGGCGTTTGCATCGGACATGCGTGCATATCAGTCAATCTTGCGGCTGGTGGCATAAAAATCTCTCATTAAACTAATTAATCATGACCATACTACCTTTTACCGTAGTCTGACCGCTTGCTGACAGCTCGGCAGAGGCATTGCCTGTAGCAACGAAACCAACATTCGCCTCATTATTAATATTCAAGCCGCTATTTTTAATATCCGCTGTGGACGTTATTTCGACATTGCCAACCGCATCAATAGTTACTTTTCCTTTTGCATTAATTTGAATATCTTTCGGGCTATCCATCAAAATACCATTGGCGCTCAACTCGACTTTATTATCATTTTGATCCTGCAACAAAATAGATTGCCCTTTGTCGCTAATAACAATCGTATTGTTGCCAGGCGTAACCAGCGTAATGACTTTATTCTCATCATCAAATTCAAGTTTCAACTTATTCTTGGTGACAATCGCTTTGGTATAATTATCCGCTGTTATGTCATAAGGTGCTTTCCTGCCACTACTATATAGACTACCGAGAATAACCGGGTATGAGGGGTCATTATTAAAGTAACCCAAAACAACTTCGTCCCCGACATCTGGAATAAAAAAAGCACCATACCCACTAGAACTATAGAAACAAGCCAGACGCGCCCAGACACCATCTGTTTCTGCTTGCATGATAGGAACAGACACTTGAACTTTGTATTGACCTTCTGGATCCTCATCAATCTTTTTGACAACACCTATCTGCAGCCCAGTAACGCCAGGCGTTAGGCCTGAAGCAATGGGTGCATCAACACGCGTTTGCTCTGTAAACCACTGGGGCGACAACCCAAAGACTGCCTCAGTAGACCAGCTCCCGTCATTGATATAATGCTTGACTGCAGTTACCAATACTTTGCCGTTAAAACGATTTCCAACGCCTTTCAATTCAACCAAATCACCTATTTTTACTTTGGCACTACCTTGGAATGTTGCGCGACCTCTTATTCGTGCTAATCCTGATTTAATTTGCTGCCCTTTAACCCAATCGGCCAGCGCAGTGCTCTCAATTGGCGCTTCAGTTTGAAGCGTAAAAGAATCTGGGCCAATCACCTTGGCTAACGTAGCCGAATCAATGTCGCCTTGCTCTGTCAGTGTTTCGGGACTTGCTTGTTCTTGCTGTATCGCTTGGTTTGTTAAATCCCAACTTGCCCCTTTGACCACACTAAATTGGGCGCTGGCATCCAAATCAGCGTCAAACGAAAGCAGATCAGTGCCATAAGTCAACGTCAATACCGCTTCACCACTCACTTGCGGCGCTTTAACACTCACCCTCCCTTCATCAACGGTGACTAAGAGCGCATTCGCTTCTGCCCTGGTTAACATGAAGTCCCAATCCGTACAATAATATTGCACCAACTCTTTATGGCTTGTTGTGGTTGCATCAACATCTGAGGATAAGTCACTATAAGTACCAATTAAACTACTCATCACGTCACTGTCTTTTAAATCAACATAATTGGCGTTCTTGCGACCCACCGTCATTGCGACGGCACTGTCTTTACACTGCACGATGAGAGTACTACCATCGCCTTCAATTTTCAGACTATGTTTAATGACCAGGCCTTTGAATATCGTTTTTGTATCATTATCATAGCCCGCATTAATGATGATTTCTGCACCCGGCTTAAAACTATCCGCATCGCTCACAGGGAAATCACCTGTCGGCAAATCACCGTCTAGTAGGACTATTTTGGTAAAGGGAATTTTGTTAACACAATAGTTGGTTTCTATTGAAACGATCTGAATAGTGTCGGCGAGCGCTGAACCGTCACTCAGAATACTTAAAGAAAGAACACCTGTGCTACCCAACAGCGGGGAATCTGCCATAACATGCCTTAATTTAATGGTGGGAAATGAAGCTTTTGCCCCGGTTTCAGATCCCTAAAATTAGTTAGATTATTAACACGCGCCACGTCAGTGTAATAAGAACAATCTTGATAAATTCGGTAGCACAGTAAAGGCAATGTATCGCCCGCTTTGACTTCAATTAAATGCGTCAAATCAGGTGACGATTGGTTGGCCTCTTTGGATATTTCTTCACTGCTTTCATATTCTATAAATGAAAGTGTGACCTTGGCTCGTAAAGGAACGCCGTTGGGTTTAAATAATGTGTAATCAAATTTCAGCGATTCAGCGCGCCCATAAAAAAGAAAACTACCCCATTTCAGCTGAACAATCGGCGCCTCATGCTTATCTCCAACATAGGTGTAAGCGACTTCTTTTAACAAATCAATCTGCTCTTTGACTGATTTTACGTTGCTATTAGACGCACTACCGGATGGTTTGACAACACCGGTACCATCAAGCGTTAATTCTTTTAAAACTATTTTTTCTGGGTTGCTGGCATTATATTTTGTTTCAGTTCCTGGTTGACCTAGCACCTTCTTTTTTGAATAATCCAGGCGCAAAGTATGCTCATAACCCGATGGATTAATCAACGCTTCAAATGCTTGTTTCGAGCTATCAACGCTTATCTTTCCGTCATTTACCGTGCAAGGAGAAATGGTTAAAACAGCTTTAGATTCTGAACCTTCAGGCACTATCGTTCCCCACTTTCTCTTAAAATATCGCGGATTAATCGACGACATTCTGCCAGCACCTCCTCCTTCAGCACATGACGATCTTCCAATAAATCAACCTCTTCACACTCGGTTTTATTTACAATATTTGATTTGATCAATAACTGCTTTATCTCGATTGACATATCGCTATCAACTCTTAAGCTTTAAACAATGCGGGTTGAATAGGTATAGCTCAGGACAATCTTTTCAATAGCCACTTCATTCTTTGTCGAGCCAAAACTTTCAACTTCCCATTTCACGGGATAAGCCGAATCAAACCGCCAACCTCGAATCGTCTCTTTGTTCTCATCCATCAAGAAAACTTGCACCGTCATGGTCTCAATCGACTCAACGAAATCCATTTCCATTACAGCTTTACACCATTTAACTAAGGGTGAGTCCTGCGATGCAATACCGCGCTTTAGTTCCAAATTGGGATGCTTCACACTTTTAGGTAATTGATGAACAAACCGATTTTCACCCCCCTCAACAATCGATTCGACTTCTACCTCAGTTGAAATGCCCGACACTTCTTGAAAAGAAGTATCCACGGTCCGCCCTGGTTCACCAAACTCAACTTTAAAGTAAAACGCCGAGGGCGGGTAAGCACCTGCCTGTTGTGAGCTACCCATAAAAGCAGCTAATATTAATCACTTTAAATGAACTGCTGATCAACTCAACGGTCCTTAAAAATCAACTATTAGCAATGGTCAGTCCTTCATGGACGATTTCTATCGATTCGATCGCCACCTCATTACCTTCAGATTTTAAATCAGTACCGGTAATTTTTGTCGGCCATGCATTCGCCAAGGTCCATACCATGGTTGCCGAACCCGCTTCATCTAACAAACTGATGGTGATGGGCAAGCGTTTAATCGTATTCATCTTAATTTGATTAAACCAATCCCAAAATTTGTTATCCCCTTTAAAGACACCCTTCTTCATGGTGATATTTCCCACCTTCTTCATTCCAGGCATCTTAATAACAGCAAATTCCGGGCTATCGCCATGGCGATATTTTATTTCTTCTGACTGGATATCTAATCCACTCACTTCTTGAAAAGACATCACCTCAGAGTCCCACTTAACCTGAAAATAAAACTTGGGCATGGGCCATACAGAAGCCGATTGACTTGCTCCATCATCTGCCATAATTAACCTCTATTTTGAGTAAAAGAATAAAAAG